>NZ_JAJSRO010000010.1:0-210324 GCF_021283425.1 Pseudomonas sp. NMI542_15
CGGATCATCTGCAACTGCTGGCAACCAATCGGCTCAACATTATCAACTGACTGTTGCACTTGGAACCTGAGGCCGCCGAGTCATGAAGACGGGAATGAATTTTGAGGAGTTGATTCGACGTCAGGCCGAGCAGGTGTTTGGCAGCAAAGCCAAGGCCGACACCTGGTTGATTCGGCCCTTGGCCGAATTCGGTGATGTTGCTGCGTTGGAGCTTGCCCGCGATGAGGCTGGATACCTGAGGGTGAAGACTTTGCTCGACCGGATAGATCACGGGTATGTCTGCTGATCGACGCATAGCCGTTGGCCTGGTTGACCTACGGTCTCTAGCTACAGGAGAACCCACCCTCTAAATGGTGTTTGCATGTGGCATTAAAATGGAGCCCACCTGGTAGTGTGATGAGGCGGAAGTATTACTTAGGATTCGCAACGAGTTTTATTGTGTTGCGCGATTTGTCATTGAAACTAGCGTGCTCATCCTATTTTAAGGGGCAGCATGAAGGCTAAATATATTGAGTGGGCCCAGTTTTGTCTGTGTCATCGGCAAATAAAAGAGGCCGCGGTGTTTGACTGTGCGCCCGTTGAACTTCCCCAGATAGACAAGCCCACGGAAATTCGGATTGCCGCCGAATTTTCGCACGGTAAGCAAATGAGTTGCTCGCTGTTCTTCGCGCCGTTGGACGAAATCGATCCGTTCCCTGTCGCTTATCGTTACAGTCGGGCTCTTGAGGGCTTGAGGGAAGGGCGCTGCTTGTTAGTTCCTATCTCCGATGATGTGGTGTGGACACCTAACGTATGGCCTGCGACGATTGGAGAGCTGAATGCTTTCGTTGCCGACTTGACTGACTCTCAAGGATATTTTGAGGCGTGGGTCATGCAAGAGCACAGAGAGTCAAATCAGTTGTTAATGGTGGCTGTAGTTCAAGGTGGTGTGTGTCATGGATATTTACTTGGATTTCCGAGTTCTGCGGGGTTCAGTGGAATTCGTGTGATTCCTATTTTTTTCGAGCAAGTCGCTGAGTTAAAAAGTCAACCCCCTGTGATAGTTAAGCTAGAGCTCAGCGTGAAGCATGTAGAGACTTTACAAAGGCATGTCCGCCAGTTTCAGTCGTTGTCTGACGATGCTCAGGAGGATCGACGGTTGCGAGATGCGCTCCATGAGCTGGGTAATGCTTTGGAAAACTCTGCGACTTCCTGTTCGGCAAAAGACGTCGGATCTAATTGAAAGGTGGCCACTCACTAGGCTCTATTATCGATCTCTGGGCACAAGAGGGTGGTGATCGCAGAGCGCACCTGTGTCCCCAGGATGCCGCGCGTTCCTCCGCTTTGCCAATGTATAGCTTGCCTGCTTCGCTCTCGGTGAGCCCTAGGCGTTGTTTTGGGTAAACGTCAGCGAGTTAATTGCCAATTCGGCACACCTCGACCTGGTAGCCCATCGCACCAAGCCTTTGTGCAAATTGCCTGAAGTTCACCTTCGAGAAAAATGGCATGTGCAGCTCTGTATTGGGTTGCATGATGGCGAACACGATTTTGTTGCGCGGCTGTGAGCCTGGGTTGAAAGCGAATTGGAACCCTCCCAGATCTGCGAGGTGTGCGTTCACCTGGGTAACAACGTCCGGGGAGTTGATCAGAGCCTCAGCAGACACGTAAGCCTGAGAGAAGAGGTGGCTGAGCACGCTAGACGACGAGTACTTTTTGACGTGGATGATGTGGTGATCCGGTGTGAGCAAATCACAGAACTCGAACGGGCCGCCTGCGCCTGTAAGTCTTACCAGCTTCTGGTCGAGCAGATAGAAATTTACGTTATCGGCAATGCGCCTCAGGTAGGCGCCTTCGTGGTCAGTGCGGTAGGGGGGGAACTCCAGGTTGCACGGAGTTGCAGCCTCAAAAAAGCGATTCACTTGCTCGGTATAGTCGCGATCGATCTGATACCAGTCACCTTCGCTGAGTAGGTAGATTTTGCCTTCGTGCTCAATCTCCGCCTCAAGACACATGTACAAAGGCCAGGTGGCAAGTCGTTGCTCGTCAGCCCCGTAGAGGTAGATGCGCTCAGAATCCAGCGCTGGGCGGGTGACGCCGCCCAGTAAGTGCTTGGCGAGCAGCGCTTGTCTAAGATCCAGGTCAAATGAGATCACTGGGCCATTGTGCGAACGCGCACTACGTTTGACATAGCTAAAGCCGCTGACATCATTTCCGAGCATTTCAGGTGCAGCTGCGCGGACGCAGTCAAACCGCTCGGCATTCATCGCTTCCACGAGCACACGATCTAAATGTCCTTCGAGTGCCGCATCTCGCACCGGGACGATGAAGTCCATCCAGGGATATTTTTCCTTGCAGTGATCATCTTCGTAAGCCGTCAACAAACGAAGCGCGATTTCTGGGAAGTCTTCAAGCTTGACGTCGGAATGTAAGGCCAATGAGTCCGAGCCGCTGACGTACTCGCCTTCATCTTGATCGTTCTCCACGATCCCGGTCAGCGACTTGAGGATCTCCGAATCGAACTTGAAGTCGAATTCGGTTATCGACAACAGCCTCGACGACTGCGCCTTTGAGCGTAACGGAGTGCGGTCAATGTTGGATTTCTCCACAGACTTGATCAGCAGTGGATCCGTAAGGCTGAGCGCGGTGCGTAGCCCGAAGTAGCGCTCAATCGCGAGAGGATCAATCAGGTGCCTGGCATGGCCAAAAGTGAAGCAAAAAACCCTGCCTCTAATTGCCAGGACGAGCAGCGCTTTGAGCGATCTGCCGGTCAGATCAAGGCCCGCTACTTCTGGAACTGCGCCGAAGAGCTGCGTCCACTTTGGATGGGAAGGGTTTTTCTGGTGATAGAAGAGGCATTCAACATCACCTAACGCGAGCGCGATTGGTCGTAGGTTCACCTCGTCGGAAAGCGCGTCCTGGATGGTTCGCCCTTCCTTGAGCAAGAACACATTGATTGTGATCTTCACGCATCACTCCTTGACCCCTCGCCTTGATGTTAAATTGGCATCTGCCACTGTCCCCGTCAAGCCAGGTAAACGACGCGCTAGGCCACCTACTTTGGCCAAGGTGGGGATCATGAAATTAGGGTGTGCAGCACCCGTACGCGCTACCCTGTTGTATCACTCATGCAATGCACGAGGAGCGCAAATGAAGCGAAATTTGTACTCGATGCTCATGCCCGACGATCCCATTGTGCAAGAAGCCGTTGAGGCCATGAAGCGCTATCACCAAGCCCAAGACGCAGGCGAGCCTGATTGTGAAGTCGAGCGGTTAAGATTGGCAGCAGAACAGCTGTTCCAGGCCGTCAGCGACTACCAGCTCGCAGCGTTGGGGCATCAAGCCCTGGTTCGCCACTGAGCATGGCCGAGCACCCTCAAACTCCCGATGGCCGCTATTTCGTGGTGAGGGGGCGCCTATGGAGATGCAGTGATCCCACGCTCACCGTTGAGCGCCGGCAGCAACTGGTCGACGCATTGATGGATGCTCGACGTGCAGTGAAACTGGCAAAGGCAGCCAATGATCCTGATCAGCTTCTGAGAGCCAGGCAACAGGTTGACCAGGCGAAAGTGGCCTTGGGTGAGCGCGGGCCAGTTTGGTGGAGCGATGGTGCGCCCGATTACAACCGCAAGCTGGTCACCCACTCGCCTTACCATAGCTGGTACCAAGCTTTGAAACCTGGAGCCTAGCGGGCGCTATGCACCAGTGCACGCTCAGTCCTTACTCGATATATTGATGATCAGCCCGGTTATCGAGTAAGCACGGTTTGTCATTCATGGAGTGGAATTACCCAGCGGCCCGGGATACTGAGCGTCTCGTCTGGGAGGCCGCTGTGGCGGCCTATGGCGCGGATCTGCCTGCCATCCTCAGTGACCTTCTTGATCGCTATACACGCAGTCCTGGGATGGATGCTGTCGCTCGCGTAACCCCAGAATGTCTGAGTACACACGGTTACGCCGCCTTGTTAATGGCGTTGAAAGCCAGCGAACGCCGGGATGTCCGGTTCTTCGATCAGGGCTGGCATATCGAGATTCGCTCGCGGTTGCGACGGTATGTTCATCGAGGCCTTCAGCGGCGGTTAGTGGCGAACGCAATTGCTTCGGAATTGCTTGTCGAGGACTTGCTGGCACATGACCTTGGCGTCTAGGCGTGTATGCCGGCAGCGGTATGGCACTGCATGAAGAAGCCTTCGACACGCGTCCAGGAGAGTCGATGACGCGTGCCTTGGTCTGGGGGGGACGTGCGAGGTGCCTCGCTACCGAGCGCAACCAGCCTTCGCAACGGCTTGCTTGAACAAGCAGCTGGAAGCCGTGGGTAGCAATTTCCTCTCAGCGATCCACGGCTTGATGAGTCCAGGTGACATAAGCCGCTTTGAGAGATTGAGGCAGTTGTGGGGAATCGGGTTTCAATTCGCCCGATTTCTTCACCCACTCGGTGAGCCAGGCGATGACCAAAGTTCGAGTGACAGGGCTGGGCCCAACCTGGCGCTCCAGTTCGGCAGCTACCTGATCTAGGAACGCGATCTTCAGCGTCCAACTGGGCTAGCTGATCAGCCATTGTCTCGTCCTCCTACCCCACGTGCTGCTTCGGTTCTTGGGCGGATAGAGCCAGGGCACGACCCCGGCCAGCGCCCCGCGCCATGGCCCTAGTTACGTATTCACCAGGCCTTTTTGCATAGGCTTCCTCAATCCTAGCCAAGCCCGAGCGCTCGTAGATCCCGATGAACAACTGGGTGTCCCCTGTGCGGGAAAGCCGAACCTGAACATCGAGCTTGGCTCCGTCATCTAGTTCCTCCACATGGGAATGGAGCTGCAGAGCTGGATCTGCACAAGCCCAAAATACCGCTCCACGATGTCGCATCCTTGCCTCCTCATTAGGTCTTCCTCATTCGCTACATACAAGGACGCGAAATCATAGAGCAACGATGATTAGTACCACCGATCCGAGCTGCGACAGACTGTGGTGAACACCTGAGGCTCAGCGATTACCTGAAAAAGGTAGGGCGCATTTCCGTCGCCCCTGACTTTGGGAGTTCAGCATGAAAGCCATCGTGTACAACGGCCCACGTGACGTCGCGGTCAAGGATGTACCAGACGCAAAAATTGAAAAGCCTACGGACGTGCTGGTACGCATTACCACGACCAACATCTGCGGTTCTGATTTGCACATGTACGAGGGCCGCACCTCGTTTGAAGCCGGGAGAGTCTTTGGTCACGAAAATCTCGGTGAGGTGATCGAGGTGGGGGCAGGGGTCGACAGGGTCAAAGTCGGTGACCATGTCTGCTTACCCTTCAATATTGGCTGTGGATTCTGTGAGAACTGTGAAAAAGGCCTCACTGGGTTCTGCCTTACAGCGAATCCTGGTGCTGCGGGCGCCGCTTACGGTTTTGCCGAGATGGGCCCGTATCAGGGCGGGCAGGCCGAATTGCTGCGCGTGCCTTATGCGGATTTCAACTGCCTGGTACTACCGGAAGATGCCCAAGAGCGTGAGGATGACTACGTCATGCTCTCGGATATCTTCCCTACAGGTTGGCATGCAACAGAGCTTGCCGGTTTGCTACCGGGTGAAAGCATTGCGATTTACGGCGCAGGGCCTGTCGGCCTGATGGCCGCCCATTCGGCAATCATCAAAGGTGCATCTCAGGTGTTCGTCATCGACAACCAACCGGATCGTCTGCAACTTGCCGCGCAGCTGGGGGCAACCCCAATCAACGCAGTCGAGCAGAAGGCCGTGGAAGAGATCATGAACCTGACCCATGGCAAAGGCACCGACCGGGGATGTGAGTGCGTGGGCTACCAGTGCTGCGACAAGCATGGCCATGAAGCGAACTACCTCACCATGAACAACCTGGTCGCTTCAACCAAGGCCACAGGCGGCATTGGCGTGGTTGGTGTGTTCGTGCCAGAAGATCCTGGAGCGAAAAACGAACTGGCGAAGGAAGGCAAGATGGCCTTCGACTTCGGTGCGTTCTGGTTCAAGGGCCAGCAGATCCGGACAGGCCAGGCGAATGTGAAGGCCTACAATCGCCGCCTGGCAGAGCTCATCCATCATGGGCGCGCCAAGCCCTCGCAGATCATTTCCCATCGTTTGAAATTGGCCGAAGGCCCAGATGCCTACAAGCATTTCGATGCGCGGGATGATGGTTGGACGAAAGTGGTGCTCAAGCCTGCTGCGTGATCCGCTCTCACTGCTTCCAGGGAAGGAAGCTTGGCGAGAAGGGAGACCTGCATGCTTTAGAAGCTAGCCTCACCGGCTTGTCAGGGCGTTATCACCCGGCAATTTCCAGTTGTGTGTTCTTCCGCCACCCTCGCAGATTCATGGCGCAAAGGCAAAACTGCAGGATGATCAGAGCCCAGGCTTGTGCTTGCCAGCCCCACACAGCCCACAGCACGTTGCTTGCGATGAAACAGCAGAATCCTATCTTCCTTCTACCCGGACGGCGCGAACCGATGCACCAGGCTGCCAGTACGGTCATCACCATGGCAGGCCATTCAAGTAACCCGATCCAATATTCCATGAAACTTTCCAACTGATGATGGGATATCTGAAACTAATCACCTGCCAGCGTTCTGAGCGCTGGCAGGTGATCGCTTGACTAAGCCGCTCGCTTCTCGCCCTTGAGCATCTTTTTCTGCATTTCCATGGTTCGCCCCAGCTCCTCAAGGATGTCCTTGCTGAGCAGCTTCTTCGCCGTGGGGAACAGCTCGCCTTCTTCTTCCTCGATGTGATGCTCCAACAACTCTTTCATGACCTTGACCCGCCCGGCGAATTCGACGGTGCCGGTTTCGGTATGCAGGAGGTCGGGTAGGACGAGGGAGTCAACAGTCCGGTGTTCTTCCTTGGCCTCGTAGTACATCTTCGCTTCTTCCTTGCCACCCGCTTCCTTGATGGCCGGATAGAGAATTTCTTCTTCGAGCGCGGTGTGAATCTGCAGCTCCTGCTCGATCCTGTGGAGTAGATCGGCCCGTTTTTTCACTGCTCGCTCGGTGGTGGTCGACAGCTCTTCGAGCAGCTTCTTTACCAACTTGTGGTCTTGAATCAGTAAGTCGATAGCGTTCATGGCGTTACCTCATCACGGATTGAAAGAATGGAAAACTTGCCTGTGGTTGAGTGGCCGCCAAGCGAGACGGTTCAACGCAGATGATGTCTGGCGTCATCGTTCGGGATGGCAGCCCCCGATGGCCATTGCGGCCTTGAGGGCTGCCAGGTGAGTCAGGCCCTGCGGAAGGTTTCCCAGATATTGTCCAGTCTGCGGATCGATCATCTCCGAGTAGATGCCTACACCGTGTGACAGCCCTTGCAAAGCGTCTGCATAGGCGGCTTCGGCGCGATCCTGGTTATCCAGAATGGCCCAGGCTTCGATAAGCCAGAATGTGCAGGCCAGGAAGCAACCTTCCTCTTCCTGTGCATCGGTGTAGCGATAATGGAAAGCGCCGGCCCCCAGATCATGATCAATGGCTTCCAGCGTGCTGCGTAGACGTTCCTGGCTGGGGTAACCGAACCTGACGGCCAGTGCCAGTGAAGCGTCCAGTCGGTCGCTGCCTGGATAGAACAGGTATGCCTGACGCTCTTCGCTCCAGCAGTGCGCCTCGATCCATTGCTGGATGCGCTGTCGCTCGCGATCCCAGCGTTCCCGGCATGTAGTGGGAAGGTGACCGCCATCGGCCAATTCGATGGCCCGGCTCAAGGCTTGCCAACAGCTGATTTTAGACATCGTGTAATGCTGTTTTTCCGGCAACTCCCAGATACCGGCGTCCTGCTGACGCCAACAGTCTGCGCATTGGTCGGCAAGGCCTGAGAGGAGCATGGCGCTCGGGGAATCAAGAATATTGCCGCTGTCAATGAAACAGCGCGCTGTTTCGAAGATATCGCCGAAGACGCCGTGTTGAAGTTGGTCGCGGGCATCATTGCCGACGACTGGAGGGGAGTTCTTGTAGCCAGGCAGGTCGACCGGGCGCACGCAATCACCGATTGCACCATCGAGGGTATAAAACACCCGTGGCCCATGTTCATCCAGCCGGCGCAGCAGCCAAGTGAATGCAGCTTTTGCTTCTGGCTGCGCGCCGATGCCCAGAAATGCTTCGATGGTGTAGCCAGCGTCGCGTATCCAGGCGAAGCGGTAATCGTAGTTTTTGCTGCCGCCAATCCGTTCGGGAAGGGATGAGGTCGCTGCCGCCATGATCGAGCCACTTGGAGAGGACAGCAGCAGCTTGAGGGCCAGCGCATTTCTGATGACCTGGGTCTGGTACGGGCCGTCGTAGACCAGCCCCTTCGACCATTGGCACCACTCCCGATGCGAGCCGTCGATGCGTTCATCGATCAAGGCCAATGGGGGCACCACCAGGGGCTCATCTCGTCCTGCGATGATTGCGACCACTGAGCGTTGTCCTGCTGCAAGGCTAAGGACAGCACGCACGCCCATGTCATCCTTGCGTTCGATGTGCACCTGATGGTCGTGCAGGAACATGCCGAGTATTCGGCCCGCATGAAAAACGCAGGCATTGTCATTCGGCGCCACGTAGGGGCTTACCGTGTCGGCTTGGGTTCCGAAGTCGATGGCGATGTCGAAGTCGACCTTACCCTCGATACCTTCGATGCGTCTGGCGAGTTCGGCCCAAGGCAGGCGTCCAGCAGGGCCACTGTTCAAGGATTCCGTCAGCCGGGCACGACCCTGACTGGTAATGAAGATTGTCTCAAGGACGTTGCTGTCTGCCAGGTAGCGGCGCTCAGCAACGAATGCCTCGCTAGGGGTAATGGAAAAGAAGCCTCCAGTCTGAGGGGCCAGCAGCTTGTCGAATAGGGGAGGTGAATCCATGTGCGGCACACACCACCAGTCGATGGAACCGTCCAGACCAATCAGTGCCACAGAGCGCCCATCGCCGAGCGCACCATACTGCTCCAGGGGCAACCATCCACCCTCATCACGCTGAGGTGCACCCTGTTGAGCTTCTACCGGTTCTCTTTCCATCGGTATGCCTTCGAGATCACGTGTTCTGATTCCGACAGGGCTATCTGGCGTCTGGTTCGTCTTGTGTGAGCGCCGCCCAAATAGAGGGAATTTAGGATTGGCATGGATATCTCATGTAAAGCGAGACAAAAGGGCGCTTCGTCCCCTCGCATTTACCCTGCAGGGAACAAGAACAAAAGGGGGCTTACATGAGTTGTCTGATTTGCGCGGGGCAAGCTGAGTCCGTCGAATGCACCAGTGGCTGGGAAGAGCGACACTGTTCTCAATGCGGCTGTTACCGAATGTCCCTGGCGCTCATTCTGGTGATGATGGAAGAGGGTCAGATTTTTGATACCGAGCGGATGCGGGCCTGGCTGGTATCTCGGCGCGAATTGATGCCCATCCCTACCATCGACCATAGCCAGGCGATATTGGCACTTTAATCGGGCCTGGGCTCTACCACTGGCTACCTGGTGTCTCACTCAGCAGGAATGATCGAAATCTTTCCATTGCGTTCGACGATGGCGAACTTGACATGCTCTATGTTCTCGATGCCTTGGCTGTCCCGCGCTGACTCAAGGATATCGTCCTCCGTGAGGCGTGCCCGACGCATGCGGTGATGCAGAAAACGTCCATTCTCAACAACCAGGGTAGCGTGCCCATCCAGAAACCTGGCCAAGGGCTTGGAGTTGAGCTTCGCGAGCGAAAGGCCGACGTCCAAAACGATCAGCGTGGCAATCACCAGCATGGCATTGGTGAATGAAAAATCCTCGCCCAGAAGTGCCTGCTGGGTGGCTTCCCCAATGATCAGTAGCAAGACGAAGTCGAAAGTCGTCAGGTCGGCCAGTGAGCGCCGCCCGGCTACGCGAAACAGCAGCATGAGGGCGACGTACATCCCGGCTGCGCGGAGGATAGAATCCATGACGCACTCCTAGGGGTAAAGAAATGTGGAAAAGTGAACGGCGCTTTGGGGGCCAGCCCTGACGCTACCCTCCAGAGTGCCCACGTGATCACTTCTAAGGGTCAGGTACAAGGTGGCCAAGCCATCTTGCCCAGTACCCAGTTGGAACAGCATGGCCTGGCCATGGGACATCGACAGTTGCGGCTGCGGTTGCAACGTCTCGATACTGGCGTTACGAAGCAACGATCCCTCAAGTTGCACCTCCACCGGCTGACCGGAGATACCCTGAACGGTGATGAAAAGGCTGTCTGTCGTGCCACTTCGGCTGAGGCGCTGGTACTCGACCCGTACCCGGCCATCCTGGCTCACCACCTCGGCATCGCTCAGCGGGCCATTACCGAAGAGGCCTGCCAAGGCAAGCAATACGATGGCCACGAGCACGTACCACCCCACGCGCTCGAAGCGCCAGACGCGCTGCTGCATCGGCATATTTTCTTGAACAGGGTGACGTCTGGATACCAATTCATCTTCCGACATGACCACAGCCCTCAGGCGCGCTCACCGCGTAACCAGCGCTGGTGATAGTAGGAAAGCCGGGTCAACCCGAACAGGGCACCTTGGCGCATGACCTCAGACCGCTCGCCGAAGAAACGTTGAGTGCGCGTGAAAACGGCATTTGGCTCGCCGGCGAAAGCCCACGCAAAGCACATCGTCCCCGGTGGTATCCCGGATTCGGGCGCCGGCCCGGCTACCCCGGTGGTGGCGATCACAACATTTGCATCGCTGTCTCTCAAGGCGCCCAAGGCCATTTCCCAAGCTACTGCTTCGCTGGTCAGGCCGTATCGTTCGATGGTTTCGGCGCTGACCCCCAGCAGGCGTTTCTTGGCGCTGGGTGAGTAGACGACGTAGCCGCTTTCCAGCACCTCTCCTGTACCCGGTACCGCGGCCAACAAAGCCACCATGCAGCCCGCAGTGCACGATTCTGCGGTGGTCAAAATCAGTTTGTTGTTTTTGAGATAGCCGAGGGCGGCCAGTACAGGGTCGTTTTCCATTCCAGAATCGACTCGCTTGTTTTGCGGTGGACGCGAGCCTGGGGTAATTGGTTCATCGCCCCTGTTGCCCGCCCATCTCCTGAAGTGTCACTGACCTGAACTTTGCCCCGTGGATTGGCTTCCCTTGTTCAAAGGCAATGGGAGGAGAGCAACATGCAGAAAGTGAGCGACAGGCAAAAAGAAGGTGCGCAGACAAGGCCGCATGGGGAAGAGGAGCGAGACAACGATGCTCATCGTCCGGATGGATCCACCGGCACATCACATGACTCGACAGCGCAAAAAACGGCCCGTGATCACGATCAGCACAAACGCTGAAACTGCCACGCAAAACGGTTTGAGGCTCGCCAACTCGGCGAGCCTCTTTTCGCTAAAGGATCGGTTTGCCCCCAGTCACTGCGTAACGTGAGCCACTTATATAACTGGCCTCGTCGGAGCCCAGCAGCACGTAGATCGGCGCGACCTCCACCGGTTGACCAGGACGTCCCAGTGGTGTTTTCGAACCGAAGTTCTTGACCGCTTCATCTGGCATGGTGGAAGGAATTAGAGGCGTCCAGATAGGCCCTGGCGCAACGCTGTTGACCCGAATGCCTTTCTTGCCTAGCAGCTGAGCCAGGCCAGCAGTGAAGTTGGCAATGGCCCCCTTGGTCGTGGCGTAGGCCAGCAGGCTGGGGGATGGATCGTCGGAATTGACCGAGCTCGTATTGATGATCGAACTGCCCTTGGGCATGGAAGGCAGGGCCGCCTGGCAAATCCGGAAGATGGCGGTGATGTTGGTATCGAAGGTTTTCACCCATTCATCATCGTCGATCTCTTCCAAGGTCTCGTGGGACATCTGGAACGCCGCGTTGTTGACCAGGATGTCGATACGCCCGAACTGGCTGACGGTCTTTTCGACGATGTCGTAGCAGTGCTGTTTCTGCGCCAGGTCTCCGGGCAACAACAGGCATTGACGGCCTGCGGACTCAACCCAGCGCGCGGTTTCTTGCGCGTCGTCATGCTCATTCAGATAAGCGATAGCGACGTCGGCGCCTTCACGGGCATAGGCAATCGCCACTGCCCGCCCGATGCCGCTGTCTGCTCCGGTGATAAGGGCAATCTTGCCTTCGAGTCGATTGTGGCCGGTATACGACTGCTCACCACAATCCGGGTAAGGCTCCATCTTGCGTTGTGAGCCGGGGACATTTTGAGGCTGCGAAGGGAAGGGTGGGGTAGGGAAGTCGCGCATGGTAGAAGCTCCTGCAGTTGAGAACGTTCATACCGGTTCGAAAAGCCTGGCCTGCGCGTGTTGGTTTCAATCTGCGGTTGGTACGACGAGCGGTGCGGAATATCAATCCAATTGAATTCCATGCCCCATCGCCTGTTCTACCGGACTCAGCTCCAGTCTCATCTCTTCGCTCGGAGCCCAATTCCCGGAGTAGCGAGTGTCTCGAATCATTACCCCAGCGACCCCTGAGCACGAGATCAGCGAGCACAATGCCAGGATGTTTGGCTCTCCCAAGGAGCGTCTGGATTTTTACCGGCGTGAGATCCAGTACGAAACCAGCATCCTGGCCAACCGTACGGATGCCTACCTGGCGGCGCAGTCATTCCTGGTCATCGCTTTCGTCTCATCCATGGGAAACCTCAATCAAGGGTGGGGCGAGATGTTCACCCTCATCGTGCCCGCGTTCCTCGCCTTGCTCGGGGTACTGAGTTCGCTCAACGCCTGGCCTGGCATCCGGGCGGCGTACAACATCATCGATCACTGGCAGTTCAAGCAGAGCCACCTGCTGCGCAGCGAGCCATTGATGGGGTTGGCTTACGACGAGTCGCCGCTGTTCTGTGAGGCGGAAACCTCGCGTGCAGGGCATCGAAAGTCATTGCTGTTCTCGCTACGGACGCCGTGGATCTTTCTGGTGTTCTGGGTGTTATTGGGTAGCTACTCGGTTTACATCCAACTGGCCTGAACACGTTTGCGTGCAAACATGGAGGTAACGTTTTGACGACTGAGGCATTACTGACCGAGCTCCTCAACGCCCGAGGGCCGGGCGGACAAGAAGATGAAGTACGGGCCATTTGTCTGCGCGAGCTGCGCCTATTCTGTGATGACACGCACATCGACCCTGCTGGCAATGTGGTGGGGGTGATTCGTGGGGGCCGCACTGGTAGCCCAGAGGCAGCCATACGCGTTATGGCCCACCTCGATGAGATCGCGATGATCGTCAAAAATGTGCTGGAGAACGGCACCCTGGAGGTGCTCGCTCTAGGTGGTTCGCAACCGATAAGCTTCGGTGTCTGCCCTGTCGATATCCTGGGCGATGAACACATCCTGCCGGGTGTTTTGTCCTACGGTTCCATGCACAACAGCGGTCGTACTTCGAATGGAAGAGACGTGCTGGCAGGAAATGTTCAGTGGAAAGATGTCTATATCGTCACGCGCAAGAGCCAGTCGGATCTCCAGCAACTTGGCGTTCGGCCTGGTACTCGAGTCGTGCTCAGTCAGCACTGGCGTAAGCCCTTCAAGGTACATGACTGTATTGCCGCTCACTTCCTCGACGACCGAGCTCCGCTGAGCGCTGTCATTCTCTGTGCGAAGCTGCTGAGTGAACGGCGAGAAAAACTGAAGCAGGACGTTTGGTTCGTGCTTACGACGCTGGAGGAAGAGTCGAATGCCGGCGCCATGTACGCAGCTTCCCGACTGCCCGGCGACACTACAATCGCTGTCGAGGTCGGCCCTGTACTTGAGGAATATGGCACGGAGCTTTCGGCCAACCCGATCATCAATACCGGCGACCAGAAGGGATACTACAGCCGCACCGTGGTGCAGGGCCTGATCGCCGCTGGCCTAAAGGCCGGCTTTAAGCCCCAGTCGGCATTGCTCGTCGATTTTGCATCCGATGCAAGCGCGGTGATGAGCGCCGGGATCGATGCCCGGGCTGGTTGCATTGCTATACCGACCGAGAATACCCATGGCTTCGAAATGGTGCTTCTGGAGGGGATTACGGCCTGCGCCGCAACACTGGTCGAATTCATGCTGGATGCCCATCTGTCCGACATTTCAAGAACTGGCTGAACGCCATTGGAGTAGGGCGCCCTGAGCTTAAGACAGGCGAAGAAACCTTCGCCCTCGCCTTGGGAGTGTCCTATGCAAAAGTGCCATTGGGTGGCTGCGGTTTCGGTCTTGGGGGTCTCGATAGCGCTGGGCGGGTGCGCCCGCGATCCTGAAAAGCGCTCGGTCTCCGAGCTTGCTGTGAGTGGCACCAAAAGTCTTTTGCGCACGGATTCCGACATGCAGAAGCTGCTGAACAAGTTTGCCAGCTTCGATGCCAAGGCCATCGAGAAGACCACGCCTCAGGAGGCCCGTCAGCAGCCGACCATGGCCGATGCTGTGAAGGGCGTGCTGGAAGATCAGAAACGCAGTTCGAGCCCCGAGTCATTGGTGCCCGGCGTCACCACGCGGGAAATCTCGATACCCAGCCCGTCAGGCTCCATGCCGGCCACGGTGTATACGCCGCCAGGCAATGGCCCTCACCCAGCGGTGCTGTTCTTCCACGGCGGCGGTTGGGTGATAGCAGATCGGAAAGTTTACGATGGCGGCGCACGCGGGTTGGCCAAGCAAGCCGATGCCGTGGTGGTATCGGTCGATTACCGCTTGGCTCCTGAGCACAAATTCCCCGCTGCGCATGACGATGCCCTGGCGGCTTACCGTTGGCTGGCAAGAAACGCCGCCTCCGTTGGCGGGGATCCAGAGCGCCTGGCATTGGCCGGCGAAAGCGCAGGCGGCAACCTCGCCGTCGCTACTGCAATGGGCGCCCGAGATGCTGGCCTGACAGCACCGAAACACGTCCTTTCGGTGTATCCGGTTGCGCAGTCGAGCACCGATACCGCTTCCTACCTCAAGTACGCCGATGCCATGCCGCTGAATCGTCTGATGATGCTGTGGTTCATCGGCCAAGTCACCAGTTCGCCTGCCGATGTCCAGGATCCACGTATCAACCTCGTCAAGGCTGACCTGCATGGCTTGCCTCCGGTGACCATCATCAACGCGGAAATCGATCCGCTGCGCGACGATGGCGCCCAGTTGGAGCAGGCGCTACGCACAGCAGGTGTGGCGGTAGATCGCAAAGTCTACGACGGCGTGACGCACGAGTTCTTCGGCACTGCCGCCGTCGTGAAGAAGGCTGAGGACGCACAGGCCTATGCGGGTCAGCGCCTGAAAACTGACCTCGCCAAATAGAGCGCAAGCATGCGTTAACGCCAATCAGTGCCCTTGAGGCAGCCGGAGAATCCTGATGAATAACCAACCGGATACACCCGTTGCAATTATGCCGCTGCGCTTCCAGCCCTCTTTCGAGCAAATTCCGGATGACGAAGCCGAGACGAGCAGGGAGCTGGCTGAAACCCTACGGCAGATCATGGAAACCACGTTCAAGGACAACGGCCACGCCAACCGCAGTGTCCATGCCAAGGGACACGGATTGCTGCGCGGGAAAGTGACCATCCTCGAAGGACTGCCAGCGGAACTGGCACAAGGTGCCTTTGCCAAGCCCGCTACGCTGCCGGCCTTTCTGCGGTTTTCCACCAACCCAGGGGATGTGCTCGATGACAAGGTATCGACCCCGAGGGGCTTGGCACTGAAGATCGTGGGTGTCGAAGGCTCCCGCCTACCTGGCAGTGAGGGGCAGGTGACCCAGGACTTCGTCACCGAGAATGCCAAAGCCTTCACCTCGGCAACGCCCAAGGCGTTCCTGAAAACGCTGAAGATGCTCGCGAAGACGACGGACAAGGCACCAGGCATGAAGAAGGCACTGTCAGCCGCACTGCGGGGAGTGGAATCGCTGGTCGAATCGGTGGGCGGCGAAAGCGCTACGCTGAAGAGCCTCGGTGGCCATCCCCAGACGCATATTCTGGGCGAGACCTTCACCACGGTGGTGCCGATCCTCTACGGCCCTTATTACGCCAAGCTGGCCATTGTTCCTGTGTCGCCCTCGCTAACCGAGTTGACTGATCTCAAAGTGGAGCTGAAGGGCGACCCGGACGGGCTTCGCCATGCCGTAGAGGCGTTTTTCAGGCAGAACGGCGGCATCTGGGAGCTGCGTGTGCAGCTGGCCACTGACATCGAGAAGATGCCCATCGAGGACGCATCAGTGAAATGGTCGGAAGCGTTGAGCCCCTACGTGACAGTTGCCAGGGTAGAGGTCGAACCGCAGGCCGCCTGGGATGATGAAAAGGTACGCGACATCGATGATGGCATGGCATTCAGCCCCTGGCATGGGTTGGCTGCGCATCGTCCCCTGGGAGGCATCATGCGGGTGCGCAGGCCCTCATACGAAATGTCAGCGCAGTTTCGCGCTACGCACAATGGGTGCCCGATTCACGAACCGCGTTGAATTTACGCAGTTGGCACATTTTCCATCCATGAGCGATGTGCATGCCCCCTGGCAATCCAATGGAATTATCTCTTCTACGGCTTGCTCAATAGCGTATGAACTAGGGAGCGGATCTTGTGCCAGCACTTCAATTGTACGTAATCGAGTATGACCTGCACGGTGACCATCGGACGTTCATCATCCGCTTGGAGAAAATGGACAACGCCGTGGCTTGGCACTGGGCCAGTTGCGATGCCGGCGTTGGCATCATCCCAAGATTCAGTCAGCAGAAAATCAAGTTGGTCAGTCGACCGATGGCCGAGCGCTATGGCATCGCTAAGGTGAAGTGGCGGCTCGCCGGCGATGGCCCTGAATTCGTAGCGCAACCTATCGATGTCAAAAAATTCTCGGGGGTTGCTGAAGGTACTTGAAGCCCGGCGCCCCGATCCATCTGCTTTGAGGTATTGCCATGCAGCCGAAAACCGAAGGCTCCGAAGAAAAAGGGCCAAGCGACGTGCCCTTCATTAACGATCCGGAAAAGCCCACGTCGCCGCCACTCAATGACGCTGATGCAACGGAGGCAGCCGAGGCAGAGGAAGACATCCAGGATGACGGCGAAGCCATTTAACCAAGAGGAGCACACGATGGACAATTACCACCTCAGCCCGACATCAGAAGGATGGGAATTGAAGGAAGCCGGTGCTGAACGCGCCTCCAAACGAGCGTCGACGAAGCACGAGCTCGTCAGCGCCCTTGCGGATTTCTTTGATGGCAAGACGGCGTCGGTGAAGATCCATAAAGCGGATGGCACTATCGAAGAGGAACGCACCTACCCACGATCTGCTGATCCGCGCCGTAGTAAAGGTTGAAGACTAGAACTGCCTGTGACCTCGGCATTGAGGTCACGGATGCCCTTGGCGTGTTCAGATGGTTGTTGGCCAGCTTTCTCATGGGGAAGCGCATCCGCGCCACCGTAGCAGTGCAGGCGTACCGGATGCTTGTCGATCAGCAGGGCCTGGGTACGCCGATTAAGCTTGCCCAGACTTCTCATTCCACACTGGTCAGACTGCTCGGGCAGGCCGGCTATGCGCGCTACGATGAATCCACTGCCCGACGACTGCATGATCTTGGCAACAAGGTAGAAGTGGAACTTGCTGCTCAACTTGAGGCACTGCAGGAAGAATCAAATGCTGAGGGATTCAAGCGCTGGCTACTGAGTTTCGAGGGCGTAGGCCCAAAGACCGTGGAGATTTTCATGCGTGAAGGCTTGGCCCATTTGACGAAGTTGGAAGGCCATTGAGCATGGGTGGCCTTTAGCCCCCATCGACGCATGTCCGGATGAGTGAAACACTCGAAAATCTAACCATGGACTGGAGCAGGTGATGAAGCTCGACATCGAGGGTTTGTCGCTGTCAGGTAAGACGGTAATTGTGGTAGAAGACGATCCAACGCTTCAGACCCTGTTGGTGGACATCCTGATCGAGTTGGGCGCCACCTGCGATGCGTTCGATAACTCAGAAGATGCCTTGATTCACTTGATGGGACTTAAGAGCGACTGCTCGTTGATCGTTGTCGACCATGGTGTTCCGGGAAGCATCAAAGGTATGGAGTTCATCTCCATGGCACACGAAAGGTGGCCTGGACTACCCGCCATTCTGACTTCTGGCTACCAGCTTGATGCTTCTCAGGTGACGCCACCCGTTACCTACCTCTTCAAACCGTGGTCGATAGACGAGCTCGCTCAAGCTATTAGCCAGGCGCTTCACCCTGCAAATTTACCTTCAACTCTCCCGCCGCTCGACCAACAAGGACTCTAGCGCTGCAGGTTATCCCGAGCACCATCGTCCGTGTGATGCTCAGCAGGCGCCTGATGGTGGGGATCACATTCGCTGCCCATCGCCTGATATTCCTTGCGAAGTTTATGGATTTCCCGGTTATCGAGCGCTTCGAGATCCAATACCGACTGCTCCGCAGATTTCGTAGCGCGGATCAGTTCGTCGAGCTTCACGTGGATGATGTCGTTATCCCGGTTCTGGGTGTTCTGAATCAGGAAAACCATCAGGAATGTGATGATGGTGGTCGACGTGTTGACGATAAGTTGCCAGGTATCGTTGTAGTGAAACCAGGGCCCAGATGCAGCCCACATGGCGATCAACACCACGGCGATCAAAAAGGTGCTCGGTTTACCGGCGTGGTTGGCGAGCCATTGGCAGAACTGGGCGAATTTCATGACGTCATCTCCATTGCGATCCATAGGGTTTGACCGCAGCGGAGCGCTGAAATCTTTTTTTACATTTACCTCAGGTATTGGGTGAACCCACTAAGCGCAGCGGAACGACGTGGCGTGCCGGAAAGTCAAAAAAATACTCGAAAACTTTCCCAAGGCTTCTGCGCAGATGACCTTCATCGTCTGGTTCGCCACGCTGGGCGCAGTCTTGCTGCTGCTCGCACTCTCATCCTCCTACCTGCGCTGGATCCCTGTGACCTCGTCTGTAGTGTGCCTTGCCCTGGGTATCGGCCTGGGTACATCGGGGCTAGGTTTTCTTCAGCTGGACGTGAGCAAGTCGAGCGGATGGATGGAGCACCTTACAGAAGTCGCGGTGTTGTTTTCGCTGTTCTTCAGTGGTTTGAAATTGCGCCTGCCCTTGCACAACCGCCGTTGGTGCAGCGCCTTTTTTCTAGCAGGGCCAGTGATGTTGATCTGCATCGGTGGGGTAACGCTGGTGCTGCATCACGGCCTGAACTTGGGGTGGGGAGTCTCGCTACTAATCGGGGCGATCCTCGCACCCACTGACCCCGTGCTCGCAACTCTGGTGCAGGTGGTTGATGCCCAAGACGATGATCTTGTCCGTTTCAGCTTGTCGGGTGAGGCAGGGCTTAACGACGGCGTGGCGTTTCCCTTCGTCATGCTTGGACTGTTCCTGCAACAGGACAATGGCCAGGCCTGGTTCAGTGACTGGTTGTTCAAGGACATGCTGTGGGCAGTAATCGCAGGCCTGTTGCTTGGCTACTGGATGGGGCGCGGCCTGGGCAAGCTCACGCTGTTCTTGCGTCTGCGCAACGACGACAGCACCGTCTCGCCCAATGACTATCTGGCCCTTGCCCTGATTGCGTTGGCATACGTGAGCGCCGAGTCGATACAGGCCTATGGGTTCCTCGCGGTGTTCGCTGCGGGCCTCGGTTTACGGCAGGCGGAGGTGCAGACCGCCAATAGCCCAGAAGAACCGGCTGCTGAACATCTGGTACAGCCTGTGGTGGGTCACCAGCACGTGGCGCCGGAGCTAGCCGTCAAAGGCGATTTGAAAGGGCTCGACGACTCGCAGGTAGCAGCGGGGATCATGTTGGGTGACATGCTGGCTTTCGGTAGCCTGATCGAACGGGCAATGGAAGTGTTTCTGGTGACCCTGCTCGGGGTAGTGCTCATTGAGCATTGGGACTGGCGGGCAGTGCTGGTGGCCGGCGCTTTGTTTTTTGTCATTCGCCCCATCAGTATCCTGCTGTTTCCGGCTCGGGGAGTGCTGGATATCCGCCAGCGTGGGCTTTTGGGGTGGTTTGGTATCCGAGGTATCGGTAGCTTCTACTACCTGTTCTATGCCCTCAATCATGGGCTGCTTCCCACGTTGGCCGCGCAGAGCATCAACCTGGTGCTGTCAGTGGTGGCGTTGAGTATTCTGCTGCATGGGTTGAGTGTCCAGCCGCTTCTTGCCAGATACGAAGCGTGGAAGGAAAGGGTTTCCTGATGGCCGTTCAGGAGAAAAGTGCCAGGGCAGCTATTGCCCTGGCACTGGATCACCGCCAGTTAGCGGTTTTCGCTACCGCGACCGCCGCCGTGGCTGTTTTGCCCGCCTTTACGGCCCGCTTCGGAGGCACGCTCACGGTCGTTGGCAAAATTGCCGCCTGAACTCTGCCCGCCTTTGCGACCTGCCTCCGACGCCTTCTCGTGATCATTGGCAAAATTGCCAGGATTGTTCTGAGCAGTGCCACCTTGATGGCCACGATTGGTTTGGTTGTTAGCCATGATCTTTCACCTCATGTCGTCACACAGGAAAGTCTGTGTTCAACTCGGACGTCGGGGCGCGGGGTGTTTACTCCGTGGGTTTTAGCCGAGGCCGACGGGTTGCGCGAAAGAACCGGTGCAGGCGTGTGTGGCGTCCTTAAGCTTTGTTCGCGAACGTTTGGAAAGGATCAAGCTTGGCAGACGTCGACCTTCCAGCCCCGTCGGCGTGGTTAAGCTGAGCGCAGAGCAGTTCCTGGAGCTGGGTTATTGGCCACGGCTTAGGAAGGAACTCCGCACCTGGCGGCAACACTCTCCCTGCAAATTCGTAGTATCCGCTCATGACAATGATGCGCGTCTGAGGTTTTTGCTGGCTTGCCATCCAGGCAAGATCAACCCCATTGAGTAAACCTGGCGTTTGTACATCCGTTATCAGCAGCGTCCAATCTTGCTTCCTCAACGCCTCATTGCCGTCATCGGCAGTCGCCATCGCTGTCACCATGGCCCCCCATTCTTCCAGGTACAGGGTCAAAAGCTCTCGAATCATGGGTTCGTCCTCAACGATGAGAACAGTTGGGCGAATTATCTTCGCAGCGGAAAGCAGCTCTTTCATACGGGTACTCGGACATGCGGCTGCAGGAAGGGAGGGACATCCAGGTCTGCTTGCTTTCATCCAGCAAGACGTAGCAGCGCGCCATCACTACGACATCGCCAGCGTTCAAGAAATTCACTCCAACTTGAGTCAGTGCCATCAATTCGCATCCGTGAGCGTATCTATAGCGGGGGCGACCCTCTGGACGCATCCATGCCGCTGGCACCGCTCTGCTGAACCTCTGCAATCTTCGTGACTCAACCCTTCATCAGCGTGTGAGGCCTCCTGATGCGAACGTTCGAGAAAAACCTCTCCGCCGCCCAATTGCTGAAGCTCAATTGTTTGGCAGTTTGGTATCGGGTGCTTGAAGACAGGGCATTGCGCATGGACTCGCCGGACGACTATCACGAGGAATTGCTCCGCCAGGCCGATGAGATGGATCGTCGAGGAATTGTCTCCTGGCAGGAATGGCGCGATCTTCGTCTGGAGGCTGACGCTGCTTACCTGAGAGCGGTAGCAGGGAAGGACTATCGCCCGGTTAATCCCACAAGCTCGTCAGCAGAGTAGGATCGAACGTGATCTCGCAACCACGCTCATTCCTCTGTAAGCAGACTTTCTCTATCTATCCCTGCGTCGTGAATGTGTGAATGTAAAACCCACAAGGATTCCCAGCGCCGCTGCGCCGATCAGCAGGGGCGTTTTATCTTTTGGCTTCCTCCAACCTCCGTTGATACCCCTCCTGCCACTCGGAGGCTCAAAGAGGTTGCCTGATGATGCTTCGGCTATGGGACTGCGATTTATCCCCCAGCGCGTCAGCCTTCCTGACAACAGAGGCAGGCCTGGTATCAGGTAGCTGGCCAAATGCGCGAGGCGCGCCGCAGCGCCAACCGTGGTGTGAGCACGAGGCGAGATTGCGCAGGCCACCATAGCCTTCGCCACCATTTCGGGATCGTATACGGGGCCTGGCGGTGTCAGCGCATGCCCGGTGTAGTTACCGCCGTCTCGGAAGCCTGGTGTGTCCATGACGGCTGGATAGATATCGCACACATGGATGTTGGGAAACTCAGTCAATTCGCCCCGCAATGCCTCGGTCAGTCCGCGCAAGCCGAACTTGCTCGCCGAGTACGCGGCGGCGTAGGGCTGTGCCACCCAGCTGCCCAGCGACAGCGTGTTGATCAGAATGCCGCTGCCCTGTGCCTTGAAGAAGGGAAGGGCGACGTAGGCCCCTCGCAGGTAACCGATCAGGTCAGTCTGGATGACCTGCTCGTGCGCCTCCAACGGCGTTTCTTCGAAATTGCCGACCGCGCCGACCCCGGCATTGTTGACCCAGATATCGATCCGTCCCTGTCCAAAGTCTGCGGCCTGAGCGGCAAGCGCTTGAACCTGGTCGCTGTGGGTGACGTCGGTCGTGATCGCTATGGCATCCGTACCGCAATCGGTGCATTCATCCAGCACGTCGAACAACGCCTCTTCATCGCGTGCGGCGAGTACAAGGCGAGCACCTTTGCACGCAAAGGCATGCGCGGCGGCTCGGCCTATGCCGCTGGATGCGCCGGTGATGACCACGACCTTGCCGCGCAGAGGCCCTCTGAGCGGAGCGCCACGGTCAGGCGCTTCTCGTTTCGTAGCCGAGGCGCTGGGGTCAAGGGGTGCAATGGGGTCGCTGGCCTCGATCCGCGAGAGCTCAAGGGAGGTGCCATCGACCAGGGTCAACGTCAGCCCTTCGACCGTGCCTGCCGCTCGGTTTGGAAATACGGGCTCACCTTCAGCATCCAGGCTGTCGTAGATGAAGCGTGTACCTTCGAGCCAGCCCACGGCGGTGAGAAGTTCAGGGCCGAGATAATACTTCCCGTCTTGAAAGAAGCCTGGAAACTGATGAGCGCGCTCCACGTTTTCCACGCGATAGCGTTCGCCTGATTTCATCCCTGTCGCTTGATCGATCATATTGAAACCCCTGTAAGTGGAGCTCGGAAATGTCAGCCTTTGCTGTGCTCGTCGGAAGTGGGCCCGGTACCGCGCTTGATACCGCGCGGGCCAGCAACGCCCCAGATACCTAGGCCAATTAACGGTAGCGCGACGATCAGCAGGGCCCAGGCCGCTTTGACTGCATCTGACTTGTCGCTTCTGAACACGCTGACAATGGCCCACAGATCGATGAGTAAAAGGATTGCCGCGACGGCAATCCAGAAGTAGCTGGCGACCTCATTCATGATCTTGTCTCCTCTACACGTAGTCAGGGCCCAAGGTGCCCGGTGCAGCGCCCGGCACCAGGATGACTTTGCGACAGTTGTCCTGCTTCTGGTCGAACATCTTGTAGCCCATGGCCGCTTCTTCGAGTGCTAGGCGGTGGGTGACGATGAGTTCCGGTTGCAGGCGTCCCGCCTCGATGTGTTCAAGAAGTTCAGGCAAGTATTTCTGCACGTGGGTCTGGCCCATCTTGAACGTGAGGCCTTTGTCGAAGGCGTCGCCGAACATGAAGGCGTGGATGAAGCCGGCGTACACACCCGGCACACTGACAACGCCGCCGCGACGCACTGCAGCAATGCTCTGGCGCAGCGCCTTGCCACTGCTGCCTTCGATTTTCAGCGCCGTCATCACCGTTTCGGCAGTGCTGCCCTTTGCCTCGAAACCGACCGCATCAATCACTGCATCGACGCCGCGCATGCCTGGTGTCTGGCGGATGATGCTGTCGGCGGGATCGTCGTCTTGCTCGAAATTGATCGGTATGACGCCGTAAGCCTCGCGGGCGTAGGCCAGGCGGTAGTCGTTGTCATCGACCATGAAGATGGTCTGTGCCCCGAGCATTCGCGCACAGGCGGCGCTTAGCAAGCCCACCGGCCCGGCACCATAGATCGCCAGCGATGAACCCTGGCCAATCTCGGCATTGATGACCGCCTGCCAAGCGGTGGGCAGAATGTCCGAGAGGAACAGCACCTTGTCATCGGCCAGGTCGGTGGGCACTTTGAACGGGCCGACGTTACCTTTGGGCACCCTCACGTAATCCGCTTGGCCGCCAGGGATACCGCCATAGAGATGGCTGTATCCGAACAGCGCGGCGCCCGGGGGAATGCCCTTCTTGTTGATGATCGAGCCCCGCCCCGTATTGGTGGTTTCGCAGGCAGCGAACAGATCGTGCTGACAGAAGAAGCAGTTGCCGCAAGCGATCACAAAGGGAATCACCACGCGGTCGCCGATCTGGAGATTGGTGACGGCATTCCCGGTGTCCTCGACGATGCCCATGAACTCATGGCCGAAGATATCGCCGGCTTCGGTTTCTGGGATTTTGCCTCGGTAAAGGTGCAAGTCGGAACCGCAAATGGCTGTGGCGGTGACCCTGAGGATGATGTCGTCTTCTTGCTCGATGATCGGGTCAGGAACGTTATCGACCCTGACGTCGTGTGCTCCGTGGTAGGTCAGTGCTCTCATGAATGTCAGCTCCTGCAGCCGCGTAATTTCGTGATCGGTATGCAGGGGAAGCCATGGCGGACAGCAAAGTTCAGACCAACAAGGCAGGCGGTACTGATTCGCTGCCTATCCGAAAGTTGGCTGAACCAATCGGATCACATCGATATCAGAGCGATCTAAATGGAGCTGCTGGGACGAATCGGTGGCCATCCATCATAATCGGCTGTTCGCAAGGGCTAGCTGTGAGAATCCCAAGCCCGGGGGCTTCAACCGTTCCGCTTTAAAGCTAAAGGGGGCTGGCATGCGAATACGTGGTGATGTCTTCTGGAAATGGGCTGACCCCGCGCTTGCCCACCGCAGTTATGATGAAACGCTGGACGACGGAACCGCTATAGAAGTCCAGACGAGGTTGTCACGAACCGGAGCCACCCAGGTTTTTATCGGGGTTTATGCCGCGAGTGGAATGCCCCTTCACGAAGAGGCATTTGCTGCCATGCCGGGCGAATCGATGAATCGTGCGCTGGCTTGGGGGATAGGACGGGCCAAAAGCATTGCCAATGAGCCAAATAGGAAAGGCATTAAGCGACCGCCATTCAGTACGATGGGGGAGTAGGCAAGCCCAGCCAAAACCAGAAAATTTCTCCTCGTACCGATACTTTTCTTGGGACGGGCAAGTTTTCTGATCGATACTCATCAGTGCTGCTGCCTATTGAACATCAAGCTCCTTGGCTGATTCAGGCTATTCGTTAGCGGTGATTATTCCTTCTCGTCTTAGCAGATCTACGTTGGTTGGCTTGACTGAGGTTTTGGTGATTTCCTGGATCGAGAACCAGCGACACTCCACTATCTCGTGCGAAGGTCGAGGCATCATGCTGGCCGGAACGGCCATTCGGTACAGCCAGTGCTCTTCCTCTTGGAGCACGTGATGCCCCAAAAACTGAGCGTCAGTCAGTTCTAGGCACGTTTCTTCCCGTAGTTCACGACGTGCCGCTTCAAGCTGCGTTTCGCCAGGATCGATTTTCCCGCCAGGGAGTGACCACTGAGGTGCCTCCTTGCGTACAAGCAATACCTTCCCTGCCTGCAGGCAGATGACGGTGGAATGAAGTTCTCTCGATGGGCTCATCACTTGTCCTCCCTTTGACGGAAGGCTCTCATGATCTGGTGAAGTTCACTTGATGCGTCGAAAGGCGTTCGACTTACCTGAGCAGGGCATTACACGCTTCGGCGCCGATAACTTGAACGTTGCCCTCGTTACACCGGTCATCTAACCGACACACGGAAGATTTATTCTCGGCAAGGAACCTGCCGGATCTAGGCCAGCCAACGTTAAGGGCAGCGCATGAAGGCAATGGACACTGCAACAGCGAAACGCAAAGGCATCAAGCTGCGCGCCACCATCATCTATCGCAAGGATGGTGAAGTCTTGTTCGTTCGCAAGCGCAACGCCAAGTGGAACCTACCTGGTGGCCGAGTCGAGCGAGACGAGACGCCGCATGAGGCGGCTATGCGGGAGATGGCCGAAGAAACTGGTCTCGCATTCGACGAGCTCCGTTACCTCACGATGTACCGGGAAGACAAGGTGATCCATTACCTGTTCGAAGCCCGCAAGGCAGACGATAAACCACGCCCTCGAAACGAGATCGAAGCTTGTCGTTGGATCAAGGCTAGGGATGTACCGAAGCGTCGAGTAAGGCGCCCGATCAAAACCATCCTGAAACGCTGCGCCTGATCAGGCCACGTTAACCGTTTGTTTCAAATCCCGAGCGCTTGCGCGCTTCGGCGTCCGCTTCATTCTTCTGCGTCTGGGCCTTCTTCGAGATGGCCGGAAGCAGCTGCTTCAGCTTTTTCAGTTCGGCCTCAGCCTGCGCCAGTTCTTTCTCCGACGACTCTGCCCAGAGACTTTCGAGAGGTTGAAGATCAGGCTCTTCGTGGACACGCAGGCACCATTGGTGGTGGTCGTGCCATGAGCCCAAGGCACCCTGAACTTTCTTCAGCGATTTCGCAGCTTCAGGGGAGAGCGGCGACAACTCTTGAAAGGCTTCGGTGAGATAGCGAGCCCGCTTGATCAGGATCCGCAACTCATGGCGGTCGTGATGCTTGTCATCTACCGCGATATGTACCTTGTCCAGCAGCTTGGTCAGTGACTTCATCACCGCCCCACGCAGCGCTTTATCGTCATGCCCAGCAGAAGAGGATCTGAAAGTTGCCGGCCAGAGATCGAGGGCGGCGAACAGTTCGTTGAGCTCCTGACTCTTCGCGATAGCTTTGTACTGATCAGGCAATCGACTTCTTCGGGCCTGGGCGGCTTCGGTCAGTCCACGTGTATCCAGCTCTCCCGCCATGACCTCAAGATCTCTGGTGGGAGTAGTAAGTCGACCTACCTCGGCGGCAGCTGCTTTCAAGCGCTCCACGCCTTCGAGCTTGCGGACGGGGATCAGTAAGCTTCGGATACGTCTGACGGCGATCCGCATGTCATGTAACGCCTCGTCATCGGTCGAAGCCAGAAGGCGTTCTCTGGCATTCATAAGCGTCACTTCGAGCTCTACAAACTCGGCAACGTACAGGTCAACAAACGCCATCTCGTCCTCCCCCTTGATGAAGTACGGGTGCTGAACCACTCACCGTATCGCTTACACATCAGATGTGATGGGCGAGTATAGATTTTGGTTCGGTGGCTGCTCAGGCTGAAGCTTCTGCAGATGTTACGAAGGCATGTTGAGCGGCCTGCAGCCGCTCTTGCAGACGAGCAACATAGGCCTCAGCTTCAACTGCATTCGCGAACGAAACTGGATGGCCGTCAATGATTACTTTGCAGCCTGATCCGTGTTCGTCGACCTGGATATCGATCTTCATGCCCGCCATCTCCTTGGTGTTGTTTTGGCGGCGCGGAGGGTAACGTAAATAGATCAGCAGGAAAATCGCCAGGGCCGCTCTAGCATGCAGGTTTCATCGATTATCATCAGTTCGGCAAAACGCTGTAACAACTCCAACCGTCTGATTATGAATGGATTTGCCGGCCATTTGGATGCATGAGAGCCGCTGTGGGCTATGGTGGGATGACATCTGTCTAATACTAAAGTCGTAGGAGAGCGGCATGCGCATACGCGGTGACATTTTTTGGAAATGGTCAGACCCGACGCTTCATCACCGAACTCACGATGAGACGCTGGACGACGGCACGACGATGGATATCCAAGTGCGGTTGTCGCGAACGGGCAGCACTCAAATGTTCATAGGCGTGTATGCCGGCAGTGGTATGGCACTGCATGAAGAAGCCTTCGACACGCGTCCAGGAGAGTCGATGACGCGTGCCTTGGCCTGGGGGGTTGGCCGTGCGAGGTGCCTCGCCACCGAGCGAAACCAGCCTTCGCAACGGCTTGCTTAAACAATGTGCTGGTAGCCGAGGGTCGCAATTTTTTCTCAGTGATCCACTTCTTGATGAATCCAGGCGGTATAAGCCGCTTTGAGAGATTGAGGCAGGTGTGGTGAGTCGGGTTTCAATGCGCCCGGCTTTTTCACCCACTCGGTCAGCCAGGCGATGACCAGAGTGCGAGTGACAGGGCTAGGCCCAACCTGGCGCTCTAGCTCCGCAGCTATCTGATCCAAGAACGCGATCTCAGCGTCCAATTGGGCTAGCTGATCAGCCATTGTCTCGTCCTCCTACCCCATGTGCTGCTTTCGTTCCAGGGCGGATAGAGCCAGCGCACGACCCCTGCCCGCGCCCCACGCCATGGCCCGAGTTACCGATTCACCAGGCCGTTTTGCATAGGCTTCTTCAATCCTGGCCAAGCCCGAGCGCTCGTAGATCCCGATGAACAACTGCGTGTCGCCAGTACGGGAGAGCCGAACCTGAACATCGAGCTTGGCTCCATCATCTAGCTCTTCCTCGTGGGAATGGTGCTGTAGAGCTGGATCTGCCCAAGCCCAAAATACTGCTCCTCGATGTCGCATCCTTGCCTCCTGATTACCTCTCCTTCAAGCGAGCTTAGTCCGTTTCGTCTAGATCGGTGGTTTCAATCATTTCAGGACATTCCAGTGCATGTCTTTGACTCACTCATGATCATGTGACCGGTGGGAATTCAGAGACTTCATGCTTCTTCGCATGGAAAACCGTCAATTCGGAACTCTGCATTCAGCCATGGATCATCAGATCATGGATGATCATTTTCGCGTTAAGGATGTCGCCCATTCTCTAGGTGCGATCCCTTATGAGCGTCACTACGCATCGCCCAGTCAGAGCTAAGGCCACGATCATCTGCTTACGAAATGACAAGGTTCTGCTTGTCCGCAGGAAGGGGGCTAAATGGAAGTTTCCAAGCGGCGTGCTCGCGACCGGCGAAGCGCCAATCGTTGCCGCTGCCCGTGAGCTTTGGAAGGCGCTGGCGCTTCATTGCTCAGGCTTGAACGCTGTGGGCACCGTCGAGGTAGGCAATGTTCTCCACCATATTTTTACGACTGACGTACCCGACGGTTGCTGCGTCGCGCTTGGCAGAGGCATCGTTCATTGTAAGTGGATTTGTTGGGAGGAGCTGAGTTCAACCATGCTGAAACCCACAGCCGCTGCTTTGCTTTCACGAGACCTGCAGGAGCTCGTTCACCATGATGGGTGCCCGGAATCAGTCTCGTCTTTCAACACAAACTGAACGTCAAGATCAGCGTTCGGGTCGGATCGTTAACTGTCATGAAAAAAGGAAGTTAGTGATGAAAGCGATGACACGAGTGTTCACTGGCCTGGCGTTGGTTGGTGCTATGGGGGCTACTTCTGCATGGGCTGATACGCCCGGTGCTGACTGGAAGGTGAACAAGGATCAGGCTGAGGCCACCTTGAAAGGCGCAGGCTACACCCAGATTACCAAGATCGAAGCTGACGATGGTCACTGGGAAGGCGAGGGTATCAAGGCTGATGGCAAGCAATACGAGTTCCAGGTTGATCCGCACGACGGCAAGATTATCAAAGACGAGCTGGATAACTGATCAGGGCGGGTGTTGCTCTCTGAGCGGCCCGTGCCTAAGGCGCGGGCTTTTTTTCGTTAGTCATCCCAAACGGATTTCGGCGTTTCTGGGCCAGTCTCCTGGCAACGGAAGCAAGCGGCGGCTATCGACCCAGCTAACCTTGAGGTTTCTCCCCAAGGTCAAAGAGCAAGCTTTTCGCTCGTTCTAATAACAGGGATTATGTCGATGGCTGTCTCGGAAAGCTCACTCGAAAAGTCGTGCCTTGCTCAGGGCTAGATACGACTTGAATGCTGCCGGCATGGCTGGCCGTGATTTCCTTGGCTATGAACAACCCTAGCCCTAGACCTTGGCTCTGCTCACCGTCAGCACGACTTGCGCGTGTTAAGCGTGCTTCAGGATCAAATAGGTAGGTGATCTGGTCGGCAGAGATTGGTTTTCCCCAGTTGTGTACCTCAATTACGGCCATGTTCTCAACGCAGCTAGCACCTACTCGAATCGGCCGCTCAACATCCCCGTGTCGTATGGCATTTACCATCAGATTGGATATCACCTGGCTCATGCGTAGCGGATCGACGCTCGCCGGCAGTGCATCGGTACGTTCGAAAACAACGTTAATCTGTGGATGGGCGAAGCAGACCTCTTGTACAACCCTGGCACACAACGAAGTCAGATCGATATCCTGACGTTGCACCGTGATGCCCAGGCCCAGGTTGCATCTGGCGAGATCCAGTAGATCGTTTACCAACTGATTGGCACGTTCGGCACTCGTATCGATCTGCACCGCCAAGCTCTGTTCACGGTCTCCCCACTGCTTGGCTCTGGTAAGCAGCGCCGCTCCCATTTTAATGGCCGTTAGTGGTGATCGAAGATCGTGACCCAGTACCCCCAGCACCATTTTGCGTGTGGTATCGACAGCCTTGCCATAGGATGCGATGGACTCTACAAGAGCCTGATCGATAGCTTCGTTGAAACGGATTATTTCGGGTACACGATCCGCTTGATCGAGTGATGCTTCCTGTGAAAGCCAAAGCCTGAGCACGCTGGATCTGAGGGCTCTGTACTCGGATACCATCTGATCGAGGGTAAAACCATCCAGAAGGCGAAGTACGGCATGAGTCTCAGCAGCGCTTTCGCCCACAAGAGTTGGGCCTAAACCCTGCGATTTATCGATCTCCTGCTGCAAGCTCTGTGGTGTATCCATATCGCGAGCCACGGCTTGGAGGATAAAGGCGGCATGATTTCTTAAGCCCTTGTCACTAAGCGCTTCGCGAGGTAATTCAACGGTACGAGCGAATTCCTCCCAAGCCTGCAGGATGCTGCCCATGTGCTGAGTGATGAATGTCGACAACCGCATGCAGCCTGCCCTCCGTCCTAATCGCGTATCTTTTCCGTTGAGTCTGTAGAAGCGTAGCTCCCGGGCATCTGGTTGGTGACTTCCAGCGCAACGCGACTGATTTGATACTAAAGCAAGCGTCCGCTACGGGGCGACTGCTGTCACTCGCCAAAGGAATTGAGCACGCTGATAATCTCGGCAGTTCAGCTCTGGGTTGCCCAGAGGCATCCTCGTCGAACTGCTTTGTCCAACAGGCGATACGCTTTTGCTGACAAAGGCTGCGCATGAGGGGGCGGATTTACCGGGAGGGTTTCCGCTACAGCAAAGCGGAGGTGCTGTTGCTCGACCTCAGCCAGCGTAATGAGATTAGTGGTGACCTGTTCGGGCTGCTCAGCTAGTGGCGAGTGAGAAGCTGATGGGAGGGCAATCCATGGACGATGGGAACGATGCGTCTGGCGAGCGCCCCGGTCGACCTGTCATGGGGATGATGAGCCAAAGCTTCACGACACGAGTTAATGAGCTCTGTACTGTTTACTGCAAATAGAGCGGGGCCATGAGCAAGGCCAGGGCTTCCAGCTCCCCTGGCCCTAAACAACCTTACCGGTTGTCTTCAGTCATGCCGCTGTCTTCGTCCTGCACCGCTTGCGAAGCTTCGTCAATTTCGCTTTCGCCATTGTCAGACTTGGGCCCCGTGGTATGACCTCCCATGCCGCCTCGATGAGCTGCACCAACTGCGCCCTGGTGGTCGCTTTGGTACCCACCGCCTAAATCCTGACCACCTTGATGCAAATCTCGTGGAAGGTCGGATTCGCTCTCCGACAACTGTCCACCTCTTTGACCAGGCTCAGATGGTCGGTGTGGATCATTCTCGAAGCCGTCAGGATTGTTTTGAGTGGTGCCACCTTGCTGACCGGTTTTTTCTTGATCGTTTGCCATGATCTCGCACCTCGTGTGTTCACACAGAGAGCCTGTGTGTTCTGTTGAGATGTTTGGCGAATTCGGGAGGCTCCCTTTACTTTCGTATTCGCTGACCGGGTGCGCGAAAGATCGTGAAGCGCAACGAATCGTGTAATAAAGATTGCTGCATAGCTTGTGCAGTTGTCCGCGCTCGGTACGCGATTATCCGGCTTCCAAGAGAGGTAGGCGCTGCCTGATGTCGGCAATGAGCCGTCTACCTTCTGCCTCCATCAGATCGCCATAATTGGCAATGGCGGCACACCCTCGGCACGTGAGGATAGCCTTCTTGTTCAACCTCCGTGGTATTACAAGGTCTTGCCCGCCGCATTTGAGACATCTCAAGGTGACGCTCACAGTTTTCCTCTCCATGGATGTTGATCAGGATCCTTCCCTCGCCGTGCTGATCACTAAACACGATGCGGTACATGGAGTGTCGCGGTGTGCTGATCGTTCACTTTGAGACAAGGACTAGGCCGGGCATTTGAGTGTCGGCAACTAGCAAGCGGAGCGCGCAGCCCATGGATGGGCTTAGGCGTGAGGATGGAAGCCCGGTAGGGCCGTGACCCTGGCTCGCCAGGGTGCGGTACACGACAGCCGCTCCCCCGAAAGGGGGACACGCCCGAGGCCCCATCCACACAAAGCTGATGGAGGCGGCTATTGGCTGGATCGGCTATTCCTAGTGGATGGTGTAGCTGTTGAAGAGCGATGTACATGGGCACCGGTTGGATCGGTGATTTGAATGACGTTACCGTGCTGCCAGCCATCCGCCTGGGGATCAGCATCAGGAATACGAATGTCGGCCCGCTCGGCTTTCGTTTTCGCAGCATCCACTCCCAGGCGCCGATTGCGCTGTTCGACCATCTCCGGATCAGCCTGGCCATCAGCGGTAAAGCCCATCATCAATTGCGGCACACCTACAGGCAGCGATTTATCCTGATCGGTGTGCCAGGTGTGCCATGTCTTCCCATAAGTGTGCGCCAGTCGCTCCATCAAGGCATGTTCAGCAGGAGCAGGGATGCCTGGGGCGATCAGCTGCCCAGACGCGACCTCGTAGCCATGACTGTGCCACATCGCCTTCTCCTTGATTGGTAATCCGGCAAACAGCTTCTCGTCGATGATGTACTCGACGCCCATGATCTTCGCACCCTTGGTATTGCCGTCGAATATCACACACTGAATGACATCCTCGTTGAGGATGGAGCAGTAGTGGTGCGCTTCCATTTGCACGTCCTGATGGCCGTTGTAGAAGTGAAATCCATCCAGGTAGGCGTTGATGGCCTCAATGGGCGGCTTGGACTGCAGCGTCGCGGCGCCGGTTTCCAGCAACTGGGTTTTTGCCGACTCTGGCCGGCCTGGTGCCTCCACAGGAGACTTCGTTTCGGGAGCGGCGCATGCCCACAGCAGAGTGCAGGCAAGGGGAAGAGTTATCGATTGGAATAGCTGTCGCATGAGGAAGCCTCTGGCTGATGTCCTTAGAGGACAGCCTTGGCCGATGAAGCGGACAGCCCAACGGACGAATGGCCCGAGTCGATGAGGAATTGCGGGCAAAAGAAAGCCCGCTGCTAGGCGGGCAAGGGAGCTTCTATCACACGTAGGGATAGCTAACGCTCCCACATAGCATGTGAAAAGGGCGTGAATAAATCCGTCAGTGAAGACGGTGCCTGTCCAACCCCCGCGCTATTTAAGTGGATTAGGTCTAGCGGTTGCGCACGGTATCCAATGCAGGTGACCAGACGTTATGTCCGCAGCGTTCACACACGACAGAGTCTTGAGGTTCATGGAAGGTTGGGAAGCCGCAGCTGACGCAACAATGTAGGCCCGCGTTCGGCGGGGCCAGGTATTCTGGGCGATGTTCGACTGGCAGCACCGACAGCCCTGGCCGGGTGTCATCTTGCCCATAGAAATACAGACTGAGATCGCCATCGGTTTCCAATAGGCCGAGTCGAACTTGGCCGAGATGCTCCACGCCTTGTTGGCGCAGCTCCATGAAGAGCTCGTTGGACGAGATGTTCAAATTCCGCAGCGAATGGATCTCGTACATTCCGTCCTTTACGACCGTGATGGGCAGTCCATCGATCCAGGCCTCGCATGTTTTGCTGCGCCTCATCATGTAGACGGTTCCGCGATAGAGCAGCAAGAGCGTAAGGAAAACCAATGCGACCGGGAGGAGGGGTACATCTTCATAAAAAGTCACATCGCCTGCGGCTGAGCCCAAGGTGAGGATCACCACGAGCTCGAATCGGGACAGCTGCCTGATTCCGCGTCGACCACTGAATTTCAAAAAGAAGAACACGGCTAGAAACGCCGCTGAAACACGAAGGGCGACCTCCAAGAGGAAGGTCAGCGGGAACTCGCCAATGAGCATCCTTTGTAGATCAAATGAAACCATTCGCTGTACCCCGCCAGTTGCAATCTCCCGTTACAGACTGACCCGCAATTATCGATCTTGGTTCGTGCGGCGGTGTCGGCGAGATCAGTAGACCTTTTGCCATACGTTGATTGGTGCAAGGCTTTGGATTCCATAGTAGCTGGGTGACGTGCGGTTAGATGGACGCGCGCTTCGGGACTGCGCCCATATCTATGTGGCAGCAGATCTTCGCCCTTGGACGAAGCTCCCAATTATTGGGGGGTGAGTTGCAGTTTGGGCAACTGAGCTGGGATTCACTGAAAGTAGCTATTTCATAAGTGCTCAACATGTCCGTAGACTCGCCGAGCTCAGATTGCGACGATGATGTCTTCGCGACCACACTGTTCTGAGCCGCCAATCATCAATACCTGGTTTTGTCCGAGGTCATTGTCACTATCTGCATCTGAGCAGCCTGCAAGTGGCTTGGCACAAGAATGGCTGGTGTTTCGGTACTCCAATGGCGAAGTTGAATCCGTAGGCATCCATTGGCATTGCTGTCGACACCTTGAATCTGGCGGCCCCCCTGGGGAGGAGAAGGCGATTAGCCTGCCGGGATGTCCCAAGGGCAGGCAACAGCGGATGGGCATGCCCGATTATCTCCAGGCATGCTGTGTGGACGCTTGATGTTAGGATGCTTGGGCGTCATTAGACTTTAGCAAATCGGCGATCTCAGCAGCGATCTCATCAATGGTGTGCACCGCGGTGCTGCGCGCCACCTTGTCCGCGATCGAAGAACTGAAATCCATCACCTGCTGCTTGGTGATGTTGTGCCAAATCGGCAGCAATATCTGTTCGCCAGAAACCGAGCGGGTAACGATCCCGTCCAATTCGTAATTCGTCCATCCCTTCTTGATAAACGCTGGGGACAGAACCACAAGTCCAACGCGGCTATTAACCAAGCCTTTATCAATTTTTTGACGCAAGCTGTCCCCGATACGAAGTGTCATTTCGTCAAACCATACCTTGAGCCCAACTGCAATCAACGCATTGGCCAATGGCCTGACAAACTCGTCCTTGTCCTCAGATGCATGAGATATGAACACGTCATAGGTTTGCCCGTTCGACTGCGCCGGAGTTGGAACCTCGCTGCGGACTAGGCTTGGTACCTCAGATAGCGGACGACGATAGATTTCCGGAACTCCACTGGGCAAAGCACGTGACGTGCGCCCCCCACCCCCACCAGATGAAGAGGATGATGACGGAGAAGAGTATGAGGTGGAGGAATATGAGCGTGCTCCATAGCCCCCATAGCGATTTCTACACGCAGGACAATTTGCTGCCGCGCTTGCGGAGCGGTGACCCTTACTAGGTGCGGTGCATGTCGCCATATCGATTCTGACTCCCCAAACGCAATGTGCGCCTTGTACGTGCCCTGCCTCAGTCATGGCATTAGCGGGACAATCCCATAGGTTCAGCGCTAGAAAATCATGCCAGTTTGAAGCGCCTAAACTGAAGGATTACTGATATCAACGTGCCATGCAACCCTTTTGGGGTATAGCGAAACGTGGATCGCTGGCAAGCAGCGGAAACTATGGAAGGAACTTTCGAGTGGGCTTGTGTGGCTGAATTGAACTCGGTTTCGTAGATACCTCGAACGGCTGCAAAGAATCGATTGCGGTCGGTCACCACTGGCTGTTTTCGACCCAGGGGTGCCAGTGCAGTTGCCAGTAATTATGTGGGAGTGGGCTTGTCCCGCGAAGCGGCCGGCCCATGCATTGGAGGTAGCTGGCACGGGCTACGCCCGTGTTCGCTGGGCAAGCCCGCTCCCACAAAAATCAACTCTGAGTTCACCGCCAGCAACGCGTCGTAGGCTAGCGGTCATCATTTACCTCTTTCTATCCAAAGCTCCCAAACGGGAGCGATGGTCACGCTCAATTCCCAAAGCCTGTGGCCGTGGACGAAGACCGTGAGATACCCGCGTTGTGAGCTTCACTGGTACCCATCTCCCTGAGTAATAGATGATCAGGCCACATGCTGGATCAGGGGCCGATGTGTTGTATCTCGAAGTAGCACTCCACCTCGTCTTTGGCCTACCTCTTTCGCCTGAATAACCTGCAGTCCCGTGGAGGAATCATGTTCGCTAGGGGCGAGACGGGATCAAATGATGCAGCCAGTTCAAGTTGTGATAGCGGCTATGTTAATGTGCCATCACGAAGCCGGTAAGGAGCATTGTGATGGGGTGGAAAGGGACAGTTCGATCTCTGCAAGCGTCTGCGAGGCGAGCAGAACGTAATGCGCATCGCCGCCAACGTGAGCTGGAGAAGCGGCAGAAAGAGTTCGCGAGAATGGAGGCCCTCGAACAGGCGGCCTACGAAGTCGAGGTGTATGAGAACCACATTGATATCCTGCTCTCGATGCATAAGGAATGCGCTGAGCCGGTCAAATGGAAGAAGATTCTGTCCAAGCCTGAGCCTAAGCCGCCCGTGAAAAGCGGGGCCCTTGAACAGGCCGCTATGCAGGCCTCGGCGACTTATCGTCCAAACTTCTGGGCCAAGCTGTTTAAGTTGGAAAGCCGTCAGCGTGCGGCCCTCATCGCGAAAATCGCCACTGCCGCAACTGAAGATGAACGGCTGTTCCAGGCGCAGTTTGAAGAATGGAAGACTCAGCATTCTGATTGGTCGGAGGAGCGGGACATTGCCCTGCGGATTCTTGATGGCGATCGCCAGGCAAAGCTCGACGCTATCGAGGCGTTCGAGTCGTTCGAGGAAATTTCGCACCTTGGCTCATCCATACAGATGATCGTTCATGAGGGAGGCGTGCTGGAAGCAAAGCTGGCTATTCACGGCTCGCACGTCATTCCCACCGAGATCAAATCGCTGCTCAAAAGCGGAAAACTGTCGACCAAGGCGATGCCTGCAGGCCGCTTCAACGAACTCCACCAGGATTACGTGTGCAGTTGCGCACTGCGGGTAGGCCGCGAGCTGCTGGCCATCTTGCCGGACGACCTCGTCATCGTTACGGCGATGGATAACGTGCTGAACAGCTCTACCGGGCACATGGAGGATCAGCCGATCCTCAGCGTTGCATTCTCCCGTGCCACTGTCGAAGGTCTTAACCTCGAAGCCATCGACCCTTCAGATGCGATGAAAAACTTTGTTCACAATATGAGCTTTAAAAAGGGTGCTGGCTTCTCGGCGGTAACGTCCTTAGACGCGCAGCGCTTTGCTCAGGTAGGTGTGTGAAGCAGCACAGGCTTAATTAGTGAGATGGATATAGTTTCCTTATATTGCTGCTGAGCCTGCAAGTGCTGTTGTGGTGAACTAACTCCACATTGCAGCATCAAATTCATTAGGCCCAGCTCCACATTTGGGTTAACCTGTAAGCACTTTTTTAAATACCTGAGGACTACATATGTCTCGTTTGGCAGAATTCCGAAAGCTTGAGCAGACCCTGGCCGCGCAGCTCGCTGAGCTCGAGGCGATGAAGGGCAGCACCGAGCTGAAGAAAGAAATCGAATTTGAAGAAAAGCTTCGTGATTTGCTGAACAAATACGGCTTCAGCCTGCGGGATATCATCAACCTTTTGGATCCCCAAGCTGGTCGTCGCAGCGCCCCGGCTGTGGCAGAAAAATCACCGCGTCGTGCACGCCAAGTTAAGCAGTACAAGAACCCGCATAACGGGGAGATAATCGAGACAAAAGGCGGCAATCACAAGCTGTTGAAAGAGTGGAAAGCCCAGTACGGTGCCGATGAGGTTGAAGGCTGGGTAGCCCGATAATCCTTTCTATTGGGCTGAGATGCCTTCAAGCCGCTCACTGAGCGGCTTTTTTGTAAGCGTGGTTAGCCTTGGGCAGAATAGCTAATAAGCCTTTTGGCTCACATGGACTGATCTTAATACATGGACGATTTCAGGGCATAGCTTGTAGAGGCCCAGTAAGGGTCTTCACTACTGTGACCTGATTCTAACCCCAGGGGATGCCACGGCGCGGAAGTTTCTCGTTCAGCACTTGCAGTCAGCGGGCATGCATCCAGAGCAGGCAGGTGCCTTCAAGAGCATTCTGGAGGACACCCGGAGCAGTGATGGGCGAGACGGAGTGTAACCGTCCGGCCAACTCACCTTCCTGACCCCGACGCCAAAGGCGATGGTGTCCACCTAATTTAAGTGGACACCATTTCTAGCCTTTTAAGCGGGTCTTTCCATGCAGTCACAACGCCGTTCCTATTCAAAATCCTTCAAGGCCCAAGTTGTCCAAGAGTGCGCCCAGCCCGGCGCATCGATTGCCAGCGTCGCGCAGAAGCACAGCCTTAACGCGAACCTCGTACATAAATGGATTAGGGTACTCACGAACAAAACTATGGCGCTGCAACCTGCTTTCATTCCAGTGCCCTTGCCGCTAGCCGGAGGACATTCGCAGGCAGCTTCATCAAGTATCTGCATTGAAATCCAGCACCCGCGTGGCACCGTCAAAGTGAACTGGCCGACCGAAAGCGCTGTCGCCTGTGCCACCTTTCTGCGAGACCTGTTGGAATGATTCGGATCGATGCCATCTGGCTTGCCACCGAGCCTATGGACATGCGCGCCGGTACCGAGACCGCGCTGGCCAGGGTGATCGCGGTGTTCGGTGTGGCGAAGCCGCACTGCGCATACCTCTTCGCTAATCGCCGTGCCAACCGAATGAAAGTCTTGGTGCATGACGGTGTGGGCATTTGGCTGGCAGCGCGACGATTGAACCAAGGCAAGTTTCATTGGCCCGGCATCCGTCACGGATCGGAAGTCGAACTCGATAACGAGCAACTTCAAGCCTTGGTACTGGGTTTGCCGTGGCAGCGGGTCGGCGCAGGCAGCGCGATCACAGTGCTTTAGCCCCTGCCATTAGCCCATCGGTTTATCGCTGTTGACGACCTGCTCTGACACAATCAGCGGCATGACTTCCTCGCCCAATCTCGACCAGATGACACCGGAACAGCTGCGCGGCTTGGCCGAACAGGCTATGCAGTTGCTGTCCCAGGTCGACTCCATGAGCCAGAAAATCCAACGCCTCGAAACGGTCAACGAGCAACTGGCTCATGAAATCGCCATCCTCAAGCGACACAAGTTCGCCAAGCGCAGCGAGCAACTGAGCCCCGACCAAGGCAGTCTGCTTGATGATCTGCTCGATACCGATATCGCAGCTATCGAAGCCGAGCTGAAGGCAGCCAATCCGCCGGCCGCACCGGCCGAGCCACGTCATAAGCCCAAGCGTGCACCACTGCCGCCGCAGTTTCCGCGAACCGTGATCCGTCACGAACCAGAGAATACTCAGTGCGTGTGCGGCTGCCAGCTTCAGCGAATCGGCGAAGACGTCAGCGAGAAGCTCGATTACACTCCGGGCGTGTTCACAGTTGAGCGGCATGTGCGTGGAAAATGGACGTGCCGTCAGTGTGAAACACTGATCCAGGCGCCTGTACCGGCCCAAGTGATCGACAAGGGCATCCCGACCGCAGGCCTTTTGGCCCACGTGATGGTGGCGAAGTTCGCCGACCATTTACCGCTGTACCGGCAGGAGAAGATTTTTGGTCGGGCCGGACTGCCCATCGCCCGTTCGACACTGGCGCAATGGATCGGACAGACCGGTGTGCAGCTCCAGCCTCTGGTCGATGCGCTGCGTGAGCATGTGTTGGCCCAGGGCGTGATCCACGCCGATGAGACCCCGGTTCAGATGCTCGCACCAGGCGAAAAGAAAACCCACCGCGCTTACGTGTGGGCCTATAGCACCACGCCTTTCTCGGCCCTAAAGGCCGTGGTCTACGACTTCAGCCCCAGCCGTGCCGGCGAACATGCGCGTAACTTCCTGGGCACGTGGAACGGTAAGCTGGTCTGCGATGACTTCGCCGGCTACAAGGCCAGCTTCGAGCTGGGCATCACCGAAATCGGCTGCATGGCCCATGCACGCCGCAAATTCTTCGACCTGCATGCAGCCAATAAAAGCCAGTTGGCGGAGCAGGCGCTTCACTCGATTGGCGGGTTGTATGAAGTCGAGCGACACGCCAAGGAAATGAGCGACGAAGCCCGCTGGCGATTACGTCAGGAAACAGCGGTGCCCATCGCTGAAAAACTGCATGAGTGGATGTTGGCCCAACGCGAACTTGTGCCCGAGGGTTCGGCCACGGCCAAGGCCCTGGATTACAGCCTTAAACGCTGGGTAGCGCTGACGCGCTACCTGGAAGATGGTGCTGTGCCCATCGACAATAACCAGATCGAGAATTTGATCCGGCCGTGGGCGCTTGGGCGCTCGAACTGGTTATTTGCCGGGTCGCTGCGCAGTGGAAAAAGGGCGGCGGCAATCATGAGCCTGATCCAGTCGGCGCGTATGAATGGGCACGATCCGTATGCCTATCTCAAGGATGTACTGATGCGGCTTCCGACACAGCGGGCGAGCGAAATCACGCAATTACTCCCGCAGCATTGGATGCTTGCCTGAGGCAGGCTAAGTGGACTTCGCCAAATAGTCAGCTCAAAGGCTGATTGGCATCAACAATTCGGAAGCGACTTTTCTCAGCATGTAGGTTTCGCGCAGAATTGACTGCCCCATCGAAGACTCGTGACGCTGCATGACGGCTTCATTGTGTGCGATGGCTTCATGCAGGTTGATCCAGACAGGCCGCATACCATTAGCGATTTCGTGGCTTTCCATTCTCACCGGCTCTAGCTGGGGCGCTACTTCGCATTGATAAAAATGCGAGGTCATGTGCATCAGATCGTACTGTGGCTTTTGGTAGGGCCGGTACTCCTCGATGTAACCGTAGTGCTGGAGCACCTGTATTTCACGAGCACCAGTCTCTTCCTCAAGCTCACGCTTCAGGCCTGCGACAATGTCCTCGTCACCATCAAGGCCGCCTCCAGGAAAGCTGAAATCGTTATAGCGCTCGGTGAACAGCAACAGGATCTGTTCACCCCGCATCACGATGCCGCGAGCTGCATGTCGACGGAATACTCTGCCCTGCTTGGATTTCAGCTCGGGGTGAACAATTTCAGTTATGAGTTGCATGTGGTCTCGTAGCGGCAAGATCAGTTAGTCATCGTCCAGGGTGGCCACGGTATTTCCTCAGTTCTGGAAATACTGTGGCCAGTGGAACTGGCTCAGCGAAGCAGCAATAAGGGTACAGTGGATGTACGCAGCATCGTCGTGGTCGTGCTGCCTATCAGAAACTGCCTGATGCGTGAGTGCCCGTACGCCCCCATGACCAAGAGGTCAATGCCGTGCTCTGCCTGATACGCATGCAGTGTGGACTCTACTTCGCCTGGGCGGATCTCGGAATGCACCAGCGAGCCGGAAGACGCAAGCGTGGTTCGTGCCTTCTCCAGCGCGTTCTGGTTGTCTTCAGAATCCGTTCCAACCATGACGATATGAATTGGCAGGCCTTCGCACAGCGGGCTTGAAGCAAGCATCTGTAAGGTCTTGTGGCCTGTTGCGCTGCCGTCAAATGCCACCATGACCGTTTCAGGTTTCCTGAAATGGCTGGTTGTAATCAGGGTGGGGCGGTGGATAGTTCGGACTATCGCTTCAATCTGGCTGCCAAGACTTTGGGCACTGCGCGTGCTGTCCTCACCGACTCTTCCAATCACCAGTAACCGAATATCGTCTTGGAGATCGCTCAGGCTCTCGACGAGATGGCCATGGCGCTGCTTCATATCAGGTGACATGGCGCCAGAGTGAACTGTTCGCTCGCGAGCTTTTTCAAGCATGTGCTGCCCATGCTCCAACGCCAGTTTTGCCCGCTGCGCATCCAGCATGGCCAACTCTTCCAGCAGATGTTCTCTGCTACCGAGACCGATATTGCCGCTGAGGTCAGCGGATGCAGGATATTTCTCCTTATCCAGCACATGAAGCAAGGTCAGGGGAGCGCTGAGTCGTTGCGAGGCCCATGCTGCGTAATCGCAGACCGCCAATGAGGATTGTGAGTTATCAATGCATGCCATTACGCGGGTCATTGTCGTTCTCCTTAGTGGCTCATGAGCTTGTCGATGGCACCGGGTTTGTCATGCACGCCGAAGCGGTCAACGATTGTCGCGCTGGCTTCATTGAGACCGAGCACTTCAACCTCAGCGCCTTCGCGTCGGAACTTGATCACGACCTTATCCAGCGCTGCGACGGCGGTGATATCCCAGAAATGCGCCTGTGTGAGATCGATGGTGACCTTGTTGAGCGCCTCCTTGAAGTCAAAAACCTCAGTGAACTTGTCCGCAGAGCTAAAGAACACCTGGCCCACGACGCGGTAAGTCCGATGCGATTTCGTCTCTTCAAGAGTGCTCTTGATATCCAGGTAGTGCCCGACCTTGTTTGCGAAGAACAGGGAGGCCAGCAGCACACCTACCAGTACGCCGTAAGCCAGATTGTGAGTGGCCACGACGACCACGACGGTCGCCACCATGACGAGGTTGGTCGACAGCGGATGCTCTTTCAGATTACGCAAGGAATCCCAGCTAAAGGTGCCGATGGACACCATGATCATCACAGCCACGAGTGCCGCCATAGGGATTTTGGAGAGCCACTCGCCAAGAAATACCACCATCAGCAGCAGGAAAACGCCGGCACACAATGTCGAGAGACGGGTGCGGCCACCAGATTTCACGTTGATGATCGACTGGCCGATCATGGCGCAACCTGCCATGCCGCCAAGCATGCCGGCAGCGATGTTGGCCACACCCTGGCCTTTGCACTCGCGGTTTTTGTTGCTGGTGGTGTCGGTAAGGTCGTCGACGATGGTCGCGGTCATCATTGATTCGAGTAGACCCACTACTGCCAACGCAGCCGAGTACGGGAAAATGATGCGCAGGGTTTCAAAATTCAGCGGAACTTCAGGCCAGAGGAAGATCGGGAGCGTATCAGGCAGTTGGCCCATGTCACCGACGGTGCGGATATCCAAACCGAGGTAAATGGCGATGGCAGTCAGCGTCAGAATGCACACCAATGGAGAGGGAATCACCTTGCCGATTTTCGGTACATACGGGAACAGGTAGATGATTCCCAGGCCCGCAGCGGTCATGGCATAGACATGCCAGGTGACATTGGTCAGCTCAGGCAATTGCGCCATAAAAATCAGAATCGCTAATGCGTTTACGAAGCCGGTGACTACCGAGCGTGAAACAAAGCGCATCAACGAGCCGAGCTTCAGGTAGCCGGCAAGGATTTGAAGTACGCCACATAGTAGCGTCGCGGCCAGCAGGTACTGGAGTCCATGCTCTTTTACCAGCGTAACCATCAGCAGTGCCATGGCGCCTGTCGCCGCCGAGATCATTCCGGGGCGCCCGCCGACAAAGGCGATGACAGCACAGATACAGAAGGAGGCGTAGAGACCGACTTTGGGATCTACCCCGGCGATGATGGAAAAGGCGATGGCTTCCGGGATCAGCGCGAGTGCGACCACCAGCCCCGCGAGCACGTCGGCACGGACGTTGGAAAACCACGTTTGTCTAAGTTTTTGCAGCATATAAATATCCAAGGCAAAGCATCGCGCACGCCAAGGGAGTGGCGAGCGAATCGATACAAATTCAAATTTTGAGGATTTTTTGCTGTGTGCTTAAGGTGTAAAACCAGGCGTACAGCAGTGAGCACCCGCGAGCGAGGCTAGCGGAAGCAGGTTGTTGCGAGGGGGCGTAGCGCTAAGGCGGCGTAGGCTGCCAGTAGATCGTTTGGAGTACAGTCATGCTGATGTTCCTGTAGCTCAAGGGGTATGCGGAGCCGAAGTATACAATGAAGCCATCGTCGATTGCGACCCGCTGGCAGGCTCTGCATGACCTACGTCAGATACAGGCTTATTCAATGGGTATACCTGCGGGCAAGGCTTTGTTTTCCACCCGTTCTTGTCCGAGCTGGTCTGTGTGCTGAGGGGTGAGTTGGCCAGACGGTTACGACGGAGTGGACTGAGAGCCCTCCAAACGGTGAACTTGAGGGGCGCTTTGCTGATTTCGATGGCTCAGATATCGAAATGCGTAATCCCTTAGGTGGAGCGCAGGCGTGAGGTAGCGAGGGGTTGATTAAGTCCATCTGCATCAATCGTTGAGAAAAGGCTGACAATAGGCAATGAGTGAGTGTACTCATCAACCACCCTCTGCAATTGCATAAGGGTAGCGTCTGCAGTCCGCTCATGAGTCCGGAGGACGGTCTTGTAAATTGTGTCAAAATTTGTTGTGGCGATTGAGAATCGCCCATCGGGTAGGAGATTTGTTTTACCGGTGACCGCCAGGATAGTGAGATAGTGCTTTTCACCGATAGACAACTCAAGGGGCGCTAGGCAGACACATTCGAAAGGCTCTGTTTTGCCGTCAACGGAGAACTTTAGCCAAGCGGAAATCTCCTTATTAAGTAAGGCGATGAATGGCTGAATCACTTGCGAGCTCTGAATCAGCTCTGCAACGCTAACCTCCAGTTGGCCACGGTCTCTAAACGCCACTTTTGTTTTGAGTAAGGCCTCCGCCACTTGCAGGACGTCTGGGAAACCTGGGAACCCTGGCCCACCTGTCACTGTGAATTGGGATCTTGCGCCATTGAAATCCATCTCTATCGAAAGCCCTTGGGGCTTGGCCATCAAGTCAATGACTTGCAAATAGGTGCAGAGATTTTCCAATGGGACAGGAGCCTCAGGATCCAGGGTGGATGCGAATTTAGCCCCCGATCCGTCTGCTTTGACATACCACTCAAACAAGCCGCAGTCGACACGAATCTGAAATGCACTCAGCGGCAGCATTGAGTGTAGAGGACTGACATAGGCCGCTGCGTCTACTTGGACGCTTTCCCCGGTAGCACCACTGCGCAATGTTAGCGTGCCTAAAGCGTTAGGAGCGGAGGGCTCAATGACCAATGTACCTACTGGGGCGTGATGACGACTGCTGGGATCTTCCAATCCGAAGCGTTTCGAGAAAATCTGCATGTCTTGCAGCTCGATGGGGCCTCCTCTGCCGAGGGTGGCGTTTATCATCGCTTGCAGGTTTTCATGCCCTACTAGGTTGAAGCGCATCAGATGGCTGCCATCCTCATAGCCGACGCTTTTCAGGAAGCGTTGTTTATCATCGGTATAGCGCGCCTGCGACGAACCTACGATTCGTAAAAATTCAGACCTCAAACTGGCTGAGCCATTGAGGGCGATTTCTTGGCCGATTGAAAAATCGACAACCATCGTGAGCTTGTGAAGCTTTTCACCCTTTCCTGCTACCAGGTGCGTGTTGACCCTTTCCAGAATTTGCCGGATCAAAGGCTCATCCACATGCCGCAGAAATGCTCTGGAGGGCACCGGCCCTTGAGTAAAGTCCATCAACAAATAGAACGCCGGCAGTGAACTGGTCGCCATTTTCCGGAGGTTGGACAGCGTCACGCTCACTTTGAGAGACCTGGAACGTGTCGATTTTATCTGCACCGTCCCTGTGATCACGGGCTCATGCAGCGTCTGCTGTGTAAGCGCCGTCGGAAGTTGGTCAATCTCGATCAGGACATCCCAGCCATTTTTGTCCGTTTGAGATTTGTTTACGGTGATGCCGTCACCTGCGCAAAGCGCCATGAAATGGAGCTCGCCGCTTGTCCCTATATCACTCACAGTCGTCCCTCATTTTGAGTTGGGGTGATGATATCAGCAGGGGCGCGATCAACGCGTTCTCCCGCGTGGGCTTTCCGGCAACCGACGGGTTGCCGGAACCCATGCAATGGGTAACGCCCAAGGGCATTACCCATTGCAGTTTTGGGATCAGCACCGGATCAGTTAGGCCAGTGCAGACTCTACCTTCGTGATCTGGGCTTTCAAAATCAGGTTCAGATTGAGTCGGCGTTTAGTGAGCGTCATGAAACGTCCACCCTGAATGGGGGCCGGCAATGCTGATCCCGGGTTAATTTTCCACATGCCTAGTACCACCACCTTATCACCTGGGTTAATCCCTCTGAACCAGGATGCCTGGGGCGACCAAATACTGACCTCCAACCCGATTCCATTATTGGCGTCATTAGCGTCCATGCGGAACGGGTTCATCTGGAGGTTCATTACATTCTTTGCGGCATCACCTTTGATCTCTGTCCGAATGCTTTTCACTTGGCCTTCCAACGCAATTGGATGCTGAGTAATGTTCTGCGAGATTGCGTGATATGCCTCCATATGCCTGGCCGGATCGAAGTAAAACTGATCCCAACTCACCTTCACATTGCCTTCAAAAATCAGCTCCAGGTGCTGCTCGATGTCTCGATTGCTTTCGCACATGGCGCGAAGCTTCAGTGCTCGCGAGGCTGAGTTGATGTAGGCGGGGAGCAGTCCAGGGTTTGAGGTGTAGGTGCGCCCCGTTTGTGCCCTTGTCCCATCGGGTTCTGGTTTTTTCGGAGTGCCACCCTCAAGGGCTTCTTTTATCATGACCAGGCGCATCCGATACTTGTCCTGCTGGATGCTCTCGATGAGACCTTCGGAAGACTTTGCGAGCTTATTGACCTCGTCATCCACGCCGAATGGGCAATTCGCTGCATGGGCGCCTTTGGGCAATAGCCGGAAATACCCCGGTACCAGAACAGGTTTATCGTACATCTCCCGAGTGTGCGGCATATTGAAGGTTACCGCCGTCCCACAGTGAGAGCACTCTAGGGGTTCCGCTCCCATCCCCTTTTGATAGGTATCAGCGCACCATTCAGCGCCGTTCTGATCATTTGCAGTGTTCATTTTGATGCCCATACGTGCTCCTTCAGCGCGTGTGTTGTCAGCAGGGGTGTTTTGCTCGGGAGTGATCTTTGGTGATGCAGGCATGACGTCAGGGTGAGTCTTCAGTGCACGCCTGGCGTGTTGGAGGTTCTGGTAGCCGGACAGCCGAGAAGCCATTTCCAATGCTTCGCTGTGAGGGATGTTCAGCTCACGGCTAAGGGTTTTCGCCTTGCGCTTGATACCGCGCAGGGTAGTCGGGGGTAATGCAGGAGGCTTGCTCATGTTTCTCTCCACTCCGCAACGCCACCCGTCTTCGTTGCTGGAGCCAGATCAGAACATGGCCTTTGCAAATCGATATGGAAGTAGTGCCGTGTCCGGCTTCCGCTGACGGGTGTGACGCGCCTACCAGCGCGTTATATGAATGAAAATTAAAGTTTCCTAAGAGATGGGCAGAGAATATGACTCGCCCACAGTCAAACGCTGCTCACGTATGTGAGGAGTTTGTATTAAGCTTGATAAGCTTGTAATTTTGGTCAGAGATTGCAGATGTAGAAATATTGCACTGTCTATGGGCTATGTATGTGTGCTCATGGATCGGCTTATCTAAAGTGCGGGTGCTTTGTATTTGCTATAAGGTGTAGATTTTATTTGGCATGTTGCATGCTGGTGCGTCGTTGGCTCTTAGCTGTATGAATTATATTCAATGTTCCGCTCCCGATGTTTGCATCAAGGATGCGGTCGGATTCCTGTGAACCATAGGGCATAGGGCATAGGGCATAGGGCATAGGGCATAGGGCTTTTGAGCGTTATTTCCGGCGGCGTAGTACCGATTAGTGTAAGCATGGTTTGCATCTGGTCAGGTGTGGCTTTCAGTAAGTGTCATGTTGAAACTGATTTGCAGAATTTAATTTTTGCCATTCGCTTACATCAGGGTTTGAGTGTTGCCTTTGGTTTTGCTCTAGCTGGCTACTCCCTGCTTGAGCAATATCCTAGCGAGGGAAAATCGGGGCGTGCAAGTGTTTTGTTTGGATGTGAAGTGCCCGGGCGACGGCGCGCCGGATATATCCACTTTTTGTGGAGAGCCTACACGATTAGTGTCACTAAAATTGCTGTCTTGATCAGCTGGCCCTAGGCCTTTGTTTGCAAGGCCTGGAGTTGGATTTCGCCTTTCTTTGCTCAAGCATTTTTGGCTTCCGTATTTCAGCCAACGATCATTGTGGACGCCTGAAAAATATTTTCATCTATTCAAATGGGTGTGTGAAAATCGGATTTGAAAAGTTAGTTTTCATCCAAGCGTCTTGGAGATTTCCTTTTTATCGAGGGCGAAAAAATTTAAGTTTTTTATGGTGCGTCACCTTCGAAATGAGGACATGTCTACTGTAAAGTATTGATTTTATTGGATTGTACGTGTGATGGTCGTCGCCGCCGGGGTGACGACTTGATCGATAAATTACTTTTTTGCAAATGCGGCGTAGCCCTTGGGGCATTCAAATCTAAGATGTTCAAGTCAATTTTGAGAGGTTTTAAGGGGAGAAAAGGCAAATGATTAGCGCCCAAAAACTAAATTTTTAGCCGCTAAACAATCCATTTGGGTGTTTTTGCGGCCCGCGTCTCTATTCCTCGGGTCGACCCTGCCGCTGCCATTTGCCCACGTGGCCCCTTCAAATCTCAGTCCGCAGTGATCATCGACCTGCTGAAGCACGTCGAGATCTGTACATGATTTCGGCGAGTGTCGGGCACTTGGTTTGAGCTTTGCTGTGCTTTGAAGGCGCAAATCAACGCCATGCGAGCTAACACGCACCTCAAGATCGCTCCATCGCCATGGGACAGGCCCAGCGAAGCTGAATGCCGGTGATTATCGTGATCAGGTTTTTTGGGGGCGTGCAGGTAGAAGAGGAGGGAGTTGACGAACGTGCCTAGCCTCTGGGGCGAGAGATGCGGATGAAATACTGCTGACCCTGGGCACAAGGCTCAGCCAGGACTTTTCTTTAGGACTGATTCAGCTGGGAAGAATGGGCCCTCAGGGGGTCGTAAAACTGAGCTCTCTTTGTTGGGCTGTTGAACTTTGAGTGGCCTGCTGCTTGCGGGGCGTTCGGGCTGTTATGCCTTGCATCGCCATTTCCAGTCCTGGCAAACCTCCGTCGTGCTCAAGACCCTCGATCTCTGCGCGAAGGCGATTGATGAGGTCAATTGCCGGCTTTCCCGTTTCCGCGCTCAGGGTAAGCGTCATCAATGTCAGTGGGCACAGGCCCAATCGCTGACTGACCTGCTCAAGCTTGTCCAGGGTAATGCTGCTCCTGGCTCCTTCAAGCTTAGAGAGGTAGGTACGGCTGGTGTCTCCGAAGTCGCGTTGCGAAATATTTCGCTTGATTCGAATAGCCTTGAGGACTGTGGCGAACGACGTTTTCAGCGTCATGTGCAGTACCTATGCTTACGGAAATATCGTGCCCTCAAGATGTCCGCGTATCGACCCAAGCTCAACGAGGTGGTATTCGCATGCGCTTGATAGACCAGGCAGCGCTCTCTCCTAGGACTTCGTACCCATGGAGTTGCAGCTCTGCGCTACCAGGTATCTGAATGCGGAAGGCCTCAACGCACCCAGGTACTGTTGGTGTATACAGTGTATACCGCTAAAATCGAAAGGAGAACATTTGTACTCCATCCTCTCTAGGAGCATGACATGGGCATCGCCGAGCAAATGAGCGCTTTGCTTGGTTCCCTGTGGAACGGTGCTGGAGCAGCAGCGTCGAGGATGGGCTGACGGGGAGTTCACGGTCTAGGAGGGCAAGACTAAGCTTAGGGATCTGAACCCTAGGAGAGTGCATCGAGATGGCAATCAGTCGGGTGATGCGAGCAGATGAGTAGGCTGACGTTGCCTCTGGCTCAGGTGACAATCACTTTACGTGACGCTGATGCTGGCATCGAAGGAGAAATGATGAACAGGAACATTTTTGCCATCCTGGATCCGGCCAACCCGCTCATGACCCAGGCCCTTGATGCGATGAAGCGCTACTACGAAGCTCAGCAGGCCAAGCTAGCCGATGAAGACGTCGAGCGCATGCGGCTGGAGGCCGAGGTGCTGTTCAGGACGGTAAACGAATTTCAGCAGCGGATGCTTGGGCGCCGCTTCGACACGTTGCATTAGCGCCAATGCCCCCTTCCAGGGGGCTTCTCTAGGGGGGCAATGGTAGGGTTTATGACAACCTATCAATTGATGCCGGCGCTTCCTTAGCTATGAAAGAGCTCGGGGTTACGTTGAACCGTCTCGATGAGCGCATCTCCCGTTGTCAGGCCCGACCGGATCATTTCGGCGAATGCCTCCAAGGCGGGCAGCGACGTGTTCAAGTCCAGCGTATCTCTCATGAATGCCGTTGCGATGCCTTCGATTCCGCCTGCCGATTCAGATCGGCCGCTCAGTCGTTCAAACATCTTCAGGACAGCTGCGCCACTGGAGTACTCGTTGATCCCGAAGTGCTCATTAAATACCATGCCCAACGTGCCAGCGATGTGGGCCTGCTGTCGATTCCAGTCGCTCCTCAGTTCCCCTTTCTTCTCAGCGATCTCCAGCTGTTTCCGAATCTTGCCAGGAATAGTGGCCGTAGCTCTGTGATCGCTGTAGTAAGACCGTGTGGATAATGCTGCTGCATCACGTGCCACCTTCCACATGATGTACCACATTTGAGCGACGCTATGCGTGCGCAACCCATGGCGGATGACGTCTTGGATTTTGACGAAATCCTCAGGGAGAATTTCCCGATTGTGAAGGTCGCACTGATCCATCAGGTACCAGGTGACATCGTCACACGCATAATCGAGCCATAGGTTGGTCAATGCCTCGGAGTTAGTGAATTGACGATCCATCATCAAGTCGAAAATTTCCTCACCGCAGCCCATGTCAGCATCTGGCGGTAGGAACAGTTTTGCTTGGTTCAGCCTGATGCGTAGTCTTCCCTCGTGAAGGAAATAGGTGTTGGGGCGAGTCCCTTCTGGTATGTCGCCTAGCACACCTTTTCCGTACAGCCCGTTGATGAAGTCACCAGGGTTGTAGGGCGTCAGGCCCGAGCAAGTCTCATGGGTGAAGCTGCCGTTCCAAAGTCGCGGCCCCACAGCGTCAAACAATGCACGTAGCAGCAGTACCACATCGTCTTCGAGCTCCAGGTAGACGATGGTTTTACGTTTCATCCAATCGATGTGCGAGGCCAGTTGCACGTCCAGCTCGGCCTTTTCGGCAGCCGCGCGAGCTTGCTGCTCCCGCTGCTGCGCCTGAACGCATTGCTCACAAGGGTAGTGGGACTGGCGGGGTACCTTTTTTACGTCCGAACGCCCATCTGCCCGCATCAGGTTGCCACACTTGCAAGCGTGGTTCAGGTCGTGTGCGATGCATATCTTACGGACGTACTTAGCCAGTTGCGCGGGCTGCTTAAGCTCTCGAAACGGGAGAAGCTCTTTCAGAACTTCCAAGAATTCCCCGTGCTCGTTCATTGCCCAGTAGCGGTTGGCCAGTTCGATCTCTTCCGGATCTGTAGTCAGAAACTCAAGCTTTACTGCCATGTAAAAGCAACCTAAATGAGTTGATGGTGAGACAGTCTTCAGTGGCGTGCTGTCCGCTCTGGATTGCCTGGAAGCCCCACCTTCCGGCGTATCCGCGTCGTCAGCATTTCGTCCAGCGGACGATCAAAACACCCCCCCAATTTATGCAAAACTCGACACCTAGGAAAGCGTGCAAACCAAAGATATTGTGACTTTTGGTTTTTCCCTTCTGGTGGGTTGGCACGCAAGCGTGTGTTCAAAGCCTGGCCGTGCAGCCCGTCTTGACAGCTCGCCACTGGAAGGGCACATTCAGCCATCGGTAGAGCGGCTGCCGTCAGTCCTAGTTCTGTAAAACAATCGTACCGTTGCTGTGACGCTTCACCCTTCTTTAGCCATTCTTTTGGTAGCAGGGACTAGGACACTGCTTACCTGAAGGATTGGCCACCATGAAAAGCTCGACTTCTCCTCTCCTGCAGCACCTGCGCCATTTGGCGAAGTGTCGCCAGCGTGACCCCAAACTCCCCGAAACGCCTGAAGCTCTGGGCTTACTGGCTCACTATGGGCAGGGGCCTCTGAAACACAGCCACTGGCTTCAGCTGGTCGCTCGCGATCTCAAATTGGATTACAACGAGGTTTCCCGGGAGAGTAGGCTCTTCGAGCGCTTTTGCGATTTCAACGTGAAGCAAAAGCTTTGGCCTGCGCCTGTCAATTTCATGTACGAGCCGCTGGTCTTCGAGCGGCAGCTGGCTGCGTTGGTCGATGCAGGCAAGAACGCCATCAGCGTTTCGGAGGCCGCTGCGCACCATCATGTGACTTTCGAGCGTTTTGACTTCAGCAACATGGTGCTCAGGTACGTGTTGCAGCGTACCGGCCCTGTCATGTTCTGCCTGGATGGCCTCTACGCACCTGACAGCGTGATGTGGGGCGTCTGGGGCAGTTACTGCATTTCCTACGAGGGAGCAGATCTACGCCGTTGCAAATTCATTTCGCTCTACGTGGATCCAACCATCCTTCCTGGGGCGAACATCTTTGAGGCCAAATTCGCAAAGGCGAACCTGGAGGGCGCAGACCTGCGGCTGGCGTATCTGCGTGGCTCGGATTTCTTTATGGCCAATCTGACCAATGCCGATCTGCGAAATACAACCATCACAAGCTGCCGTTTCACTGGAGCCAGTGGGCCCTTTGTGACAGGGGATGTGGACACGGATTCTTGGATGATGCCTTGCTAACTCAGTAGAGCGAATCGTCCGAGGAGTTTGGAGCAGGGAGGCTCCGTATCCCGAGATGTGGTTCCTTTTTACAGCCCTTCTATCAAGAGAGTACAAGGGTGCGAAGGATCGCAAGCGAGGATGGTGGCGGATGGCCATGCTGGCAATGTAGGATCCAGGTTTTGTCACGGACATGGATAGCTGCGCATGGAGCTTCTAGCAATAGTTGCAGGGATAACTGCCCTCGCATTCATCGTTCAAAGCATCAGGGCCAAGGGCCAAATCGACCAACTGAGAATAGAGTTGGCAGCCAGGCAAAACGATCTCAAGCTCACCGAGGAAGAGTCAGCGTCGTTCAAGTCGAAACTTGATCAGACGCTCATTGAGCTTGAGCGTTTCAGGAGCGTCCTCGATGCCGAAGCAGAAGCTGCGAGGATCCTGGGGGAAGCCCGATCGGAACGGAGCCAACTCCTGCAGCAAGCACAGGCAAAGGTGCAGGAAGCTGAAAGTCGCCTCAAGCAAGCCATTCTAGATGCGGAAGCGGAAAGGTCTCAGATCCTAGGCAAAACGAAGCTTGAGCGGGATCAGATCTTGAATCACGCCCAGTCCAGGGTGAACCAAGCCGAGACCCGGTTGCAGCAAGCCGTTGCAGATGCCGCGAAGATTGTTGCCGATGCTCAAGCGCGTGCTGAGCAGGTGGCAGGGGATGCCCTGGCTGCAATGGGCAAAGCCAAGCATTTCGCTGATGCAGCCCAGGCCATGAAGAACGTGGTGGAGGGCTACGGCGACGCGTACATCGTGCCGACCTACAACCTCCTGGATGACCTCGCAGAAGAGTTTGGTTTTACCGACGCTGGCCAGAAACTCAAGGCCGCCCGGGACTACACGCGCTTCATGGTCAAGGCGGGTAGGGCTGCGACATGTGATTATGTGGAAGCAAACCGTCGCGACACTGCAGTGCGATTCGTGGTGGATGCCTTCAATGGCAAGGTCGACTCCATCCTCTCCCGCTCCAAATCCGATAACCACGGTAAGCTTGAGCAAGAGATTCGCGACGCTGCGGCCCTGGTCAACCTCAATGGTGCTTCATTCCGCAATGCGCGGATCGCCGATGAATACATGAACTCCCGCCTGGAAGAGCTGCGTTGGGCGGTAACGGCGAAGCTGCTCAAAGACCAGGAGCGTGAGGAACAGCGCCAACTGCGCGAACAGATTCGCGAGGAAGAGAAGGCGCGTCGTGAGTTCGAGCGGGCGATCAAGGAGGCCGCCAAAGAAGAGGCCACCTTGCGCAAAGCATTGGAAAAAGCCCAGGAGCAAGTTGCTGCAGCTAGTGCTGCTGAGCGAGCCGAGTTCGAAGCGCGCCTGGCGCTTCTGCAAGAGCAACTGCAAGCCACCGAGGACAAGAACCAGCGCGCGATTTCCATGGCTCAACAGACGCGAGCGGGCCATGTTTACGTCATCTCCAATATCGGTTCGTTCGGTGAGGAGGTCTTCAAGATTGGCATGACCCGCCGACTCGAACCGCTGGATCGGGTGCGTGAGCTGGGTGATGCAAGCGTGCCGTTTGAGTTCGACGTTCACGCGATGATCTTCAGTGACGACGCCCCTGGACTGGAGAAGCAGCTCCATCGTCACTTCCTTCGGGAGCAGGTGAACAAGGTCAACCCGCGCAAGGAGTTCTTCCGTATCGGCCTTCCTGCCATCCGCGCGGAGCTGGAGCAGTTGGGCGTTGAAACGCAATGGACGATGAGCGCCAAGGCCCTTGAGTTCAAAGAGACCCAGCGCATCGAGCAGCAGATCATCGAGAACCCTGCCATCGCTGCTGAGTGGACGCGCCATCAGCTGGAGGTGGAGGCTGCTATCGAGCATTCGGAAGAAGAGGCTTTGGCTTCGGCCTAGGATCTGAGTGGGCGGGCTGGAGACTGTTGCAACACAGCCAGGCCAGATTGCAACCAGCCAAGTTCTGGCCACCACACACCGGCGTGTTAAGTGGCTAAGTTATTCTGGGTCTTCACCATTATCATGTCGTTTTTCAACGGGCTGTTCGCCTTTGCCGGTATCTATGCCGCCTGGGGGCGCAGCTGTCGGTAATCCCTTGTTGCATTGCTCGTGCTCTCTCCGACATGCGTTCGCTCAACTGATACTAAAGGATGGCGCCTCCCCAGGATGGAGCGCAGCCTGAAAGAATGAGCATTAAAGGTAGAGCTGGAGCAGAGTGATCCCCGGCACCCTACTCACCTAGTTTTTGACGCCACGCTGATGACTTGGGCTTACCAGGCCGCGTGGGATGTAGAAACCCGATTGAGCCAGTAGAGAATGACGGAATCAAAAGGCCTCAAATCCACACCACAGGGGCAGACTAAGAAGACAGGCGGTGGCGCAGCGTTCGGCGGAGGAGCCAATTTCCAGGCTTCGCTGACTGCCATTGTCGGAGCTCATATTCTGCACGGTACCCCCCTTGGATGGCTTGATGGCGTCTGCGATGACCGTCCTGTTGCTGTCTGGGCTGAAAGCGAAGGCCCGGGTGATGACTTACGGATTGAGCTGACAGATGGCTGCGCCATCGAGGTACAGGCAAAAAAAGGTTTGTCGCGTAGCGACAACTTATGGATATCCCTGTTGGCGCTTGCCAAAGCGATTCACAACGAGGAGCTGTCCTACGGAATCTTGGCGGTTGCCTCGGATGCGAGCATCACCATCAAGAAAGACCTTGCCGACGACCTTGAGCGAATTGGGCAAGGGCGTGTAGATCGACTTACTGAAATTGGGGGGGATTTTCTTGCGCGCCTGACCGCTGAAGATATCCCTGCTGAAAATGTCTGTCGTTCCCTTCGGATCCGGGTTATCGATACGCTTCTCTCGAATGATCGGGACATCATTGCGGCCAAAGATGTACTCCGAGAGGTCTGTGCACACGAAGAGGATGCCTCAGCTGCGTTTGATGTTCTGAGCCACCGTGCAATGCGCTTGATCGAAAATCGCGGTAGGTGGACGTTGCATGAACTGGTGCGGTTACTAAAAACCCGAGGCATCAAGCTTCGCAATGACAGTAGTCCAGCTGCTCTGCTTAGTCGTTATGCGCAGTGGGTCTGTGATACTCATAACGACTTCGCTATCGTCGGTGCACCTCGCAGAATTCCAATCGAACACTTGCTGCCCATGCAACTGGAGCATCGGGCCTTTGAGCTTGATGAGGCCGCCGATGCGTTAGCGGCATTGGAGCGCTATCAAACCGTTAGTACACGCCAGGCGGCAGGCGATGTCTTTGACTCGTTGTGGACGGGGCGTTTCAGGAAAAGGGCGGTGGTCGTGGCGGGCCCAGGTCTGGGTAAGTCGACAATGCTCAAGGAGCTCGCGCATCGGTACGCCCTCGATGGCTTTATGGTGCTCACCGCTCCTCTGAAATGGATTGCGGCAGGCATGCAAACCGGCAAAGCCTTTTCTGATCTGTTGATCACCCGGTCTTTTGACGGCTCAGGTATCGTTGCCGGCGATGTCATTAATGACAAGCGATTCAGTTGGGTCGTCCTTTTGGATGCGCTGGACGAATGCGGTCAGGATCATGCTGCAATTGCTGAAGAGATTCGCCGATTTTCTGTGGGCCATCCGGACGCGAGAATTGTGGTCACGACCAGACCCATTGGGTACACCTCAAATGCGCTGTCGGATTGGTTGCATTACAGCCTGCTCCCGCCGAGAGTGGAGGAGGGGCGCGAGAATCTGGTCAAGTTCCTTAAAGCCATAGCACCGGATGAGCCACGTCAGCCTGAATCCATAGATCTGCCTAAGGACTATGATAGCCATGATCGGCCCAAAAATGGTTTCGCTATAAGCCCGCAGCTGTTAGGAATGTCGGCCGTGTTGATCCAGCGAAATCGGGCGCTACCGGGAACGCGGGTGAAGCTGTACTCGGAGCTGATGAAGCTGTTTGAAGAGGCGCCGATCAAGGCACGAACAGCTGACGGCGTAGAGCTGACTGACATCGCGATTCAGGTTTTGGCCTTCACGGGATGGTACCTGCTCGAAAATCCGTTGTTATCATCCAAGGAGTTGGTGGAACGGGTGGCTGAGGGGTTGGCTCCCCTTGTAGAAAAAACGGCATTCACATGCAGAAATTACGTGAGGATCTCGTTAAGTCATTGGGAGCGCGTAGGGTTGGTCGAAACCTTCTATCACGGCGGTACGCCGCTGATTGCGTTCATCCACAAGACCTTCTGTGAGTTCGTGGCAGCGCGTTATCTGAGTGACCAGTCGCTGGATACGATCGAAGCGACGATCGATCATGCGGAGAAGGATGAGCTCATCAATTTCGGAGTCGGTTTGGGGCTGGCAGATAAACTGATTGATCTCCATCTCCAGCGGCACGCACGTGGTCAGTCAGATCAGATTCCGCATGCCCTTGCGTTGCTCTCCAAGCCGGAGGTCGTCGTCTCCAGCGAACGCGTAAAAAAGCTCATCCATCAAGCCTTCCGCGCAATTGATGAGCGTAACAGCGACATGTTTGCGATCGGTGTTGCGCTTGCTGATCTCAGAGGCCAGGTCGCTGAAACTATTGAGACCGAAGCTGCTCGGCGTCTGCAGTCTAGTGATCCTGCTATCAAGCTCGTGGCATGGGCTCTGATCGCCAATGCAGGGAAAAGCGATCTTGGGTCTGTTGCCGCGATGAATGAGTTAGCGCGTCATTCACCACCATTCAATCCGGCGTCGATTTTTGGGGAGCATAAGGAAGACAGAAGTGATCTAGAGCTCCTGCGACGTCTCGCATTAGGCGCGCTCTCGGTTCAGCCCGATTCACAAGCACGAGATTTTGCTGAGCGCGAACTGAGCAGCAAGGTTTTCTTCAACATTGGTTTTATCTTTGAAATCAATCGACATTTGGAATCCCGCGGGATCAGTCCGCTTTCGACCCCTTTTGATCGACCACCATTGGAAGCTGCAACAGTGGCGCGGGGTGTGGTCAATCCAAGCTTCGACGACGCCACTAGGGTTGCAATCTGTGCCATCGCTCAAGCATTCGTACCCCGTGACTTTTGTCCGTCCGCGCTCAATGCCCACGATTCTGTTTTCCCTCAGCTCTCTGGTTTTTTAAGGGCTTCGGGGTATATGGAAATGTCAGCTGGCGACATCTTCAGGTGGGGCAGCCCTCGCGAGGATGTAACTGCGAGGAGCACGCTTCGGTACATAGCCTCGGTGCTTCCAGTCGACCTTGAGTCGCTGCAGCAGGAGTGCTGTGAGTTGCTTGATCTCCATGCCGCTGGTGACATTTCAATCTTCGACATTCTGGCCCACGTGGACATACCGAAGCTCACATGGCCTCAAGACATGGCTCCTCCGTTTGAGCTTACAGAGATCAAGCAGGCGATTCTCCACCCTTCTGAGTGGCTATCCCGATTAGCTGCATGCATCTGCGATCGCTTCCCTATGACTGATGACGAGCTCGAAGCACTGCTCGAGCAGTCAAGTGGTCATTCACTGCGACACGTCCTTAGCTTGGCGCAGCGTTACCATAGCGGCGAATTGGTAGATCTGGCTTGGCGACGTTTACAGCACAAACCTACGGGGGATGTGAGCAGCATCTTTGCTCTGCTCCTCGCCGTCAAAATGCATCCATCTCCTGAACTCATGGATATCACGCTAGCGAGCCTCTGCTCTGAAAGTAAGGAAACGGGAAATGCGGCTGCGCAGCTTCTGAAATATTGGCGAAATCAGGGTGTTTCATTAAACCGGGAGAGAATTGAAAAGGCAGTGGCGCACTGGGGTGGGCGTGAGGCGACCAAGCGTCTTAGCGTGTACCATACTCCACTGCACAGCATCATTGAGCTGTCCGACAGCATCAGTAACTAGGTGCCGATGGGGCAGCCCACAGATAGGGCCGCTACCATGGGGGCATGCCTGGTTTTCATCAGTACTCAGGCCCTCTGTCGCGCCCCAGCTCCCAGGTACCATGGAACTGTCCCTGAGGGGCAGTGCCACGATTGGTAGAGGTCAGGGATAAAGCTTGAAGACGCTATCACTGTAGCGCTGATGATCGCCAACACAGTCAATGTCCAGGCCGTAGGTGCGCAGCAGCCACCGCGATGTGCCGCCAGCTTCCCCTCCAACCTCACTGCGTCCATGTAGGCCGATTCGATTGTTAACGATGACGACGTCTCCAGGGGCGATCACGACAGAGTTGACACATCCCTGACAGGCCGTTTCAAAGTTCCTGATTGCTCGACCAGCCGGGGAAGCGTCATCCTCCGTCTCCGCCGCGCTGTGGCTAAACCGTATCCAGTGGCCATCGTCGCCTTCAAACAGTAACTGGACGCCTGGTAGCGGCTTCAGGAATTTGCTGTCGTTGCCAAACAGTTTCTTGAAGCCGAGCCTGAAAGTTTTCTGTGGCCTGAGAACATACTGAGGTTTGGTCAGTTCCTCCACATCCCCAGGGGAGAGGAGTGCAAGCACGGAACTGAGCGGCATGACTGTCGTGCTCACACCGTCGGGGTTGCGTAGGCCGCTGAGGCAGACGAAATCGGGGGAGGGGGCAAAGCGTTCTTCAAGCTCATGCACTTGTCCCCGAATGGGGAAGTAGACCCCATCCGTGTGACCACGCATGTCACTTTTGGATTTGGTTGCAAAATCGCCGTCGCCAGGCAGAACGACCAAGTTCACAAACAGGTGTCCATCATTCTCGGAGCCGTAGGACACGGTTTGGGCATTCAGCATCGCGAGGGCAACAATGGCTGTCGCACGAGCCGCAATGGTCGCTGCAACGTCAGGCACTGGCGCGAAAGCAGAAGGGGTCTCCGGCAGTTCAGTGGCGTCGAAAACACTGCGCAGATGGATCACAGGGTGTGTCCAGGCATGTTTTTGAAGCGAGTAGAGCGACGTGCCAGCCTCACTCAGCAGTATCTCCACCTTGGGTGTGAGCTCGCTTGCCAGCTCGACGGGGTTTCCAAGAGCACGTTGGCAGTCTTCCAGTGAATGGGCATGCATCCACTGAGCCACACTGCTGCGGACAGCGGCGGAAAAATGAGCGTCGATCAATTGTGTCCCTACTGGCCAAATGATATAAAGTTGATATACGGAATGTTATCGCTCTACACCCCGCGTCCATGACGACAAAGCCTACCATGAAATGTGATATCAGTTTGACCTCGGCCCCGCTCAAGATCTGGGCGCAGTACCTTGATTGGCTCTCGACCGCCGCCTCCTTCAGTGGAAGGCCAGGAGAGTATCGATGCATGCTGCCATTGCCCGATGGGCGCAGCATGAGGGTTGAGTCTGAGACCCCGGAATCCCTTGCTAGACAAGTGATGGCTGAGCTGTCAGCGGCAGTAAGCTTTCCCGCAATCGTCGAGTGCTTGAAGCAAGAAGGTCATGACCCTGCTGTCCAGGAACGAGCAAGCAAGGAGATCGCAATGGAAAGATGCTATGTCCCTTCGTTACCCAAGGCGTCGAAATCGCCACGTGTCACTGCAGACGCCACCAAGGAGGCTATGCAGACGATAGGAGTTTCCACGAGTCACGCGATGCATGAGCAAATTCGAAGCGTGGCCCAAGCGAGAGACGTTAAGAAGTCGGTGCTCATTCGGCAACTGGTCAAGCAAGGGTTCGACGCATTCGAAGCCGCAATTGAAGAGCGAAACCCCAATAAGCTACTCGATGAATACGAGCGAAAATTGAATGCTTACCCAGGCGATTCTGAGCAATGGATGGCACGACTAGACAGATCGTTTGGGCTAGAAATCAAGCTAACCGCCAAGGAGCACAGGAAGTCTGCTTCTCAAATCGTTGGGTTCTTCATTGCTGAAGCGCTTTCTCATTGCCCAGAAGTCGCGCTCGCGGGCGATAAGGTTGCGGTGGTATCCAATGCCGTTCAAATCGATCATGCCCGAGGCGTTGTCAACACCTACATTGGTGTGGGCGCTGGACGCCTAGGAGAGGCGATCGGACTTGGTGGATTCAGGTCGTTGGTAAACCAGATTCTCGGTGGAATTGTCCGCGCGCCAGGATCACTTCTCACTCGGATAGCTCGTGAGCTTAAGCTTCCTGTGAGTGACATGAGTGCGGCCATGGCTCTGAATTTTGAATTGGCACCGCAGAAGTCTTTCAAGGCTCCTAATGGCAGTCCGCGAGAGCTGACGGAACCCGTCAGTTGGACAGAGGCCGTCAAAGCGCTACGGCTGTCAGAAGAGGAAGAAAGGCGATTGTTGGCATTCGAGGAACAGGATGAATCCGTTTGATCGCGCGCGTCTCAAGGCCCAGCAGGTTCGAGCCACGCTAGTCGCTGCTAGCGGGAAGTCTGAACCGACCAGTACGGAGCTCTTGGCAGGGGTCGAGACCGTTCTGAATTTGGCGATTGATGAGGTTCCATCGGATCACTTTGATCTTGGGGGTGGTGATGGGGTGCTGCAGCGATCTATTTGCACGATCCTGATTCGCGATGACGTCCAACCTGACGAGCGTGCTTATCTGATCGCCCATGAGCTGGGGCATTGGTATCTGGACTCACCGCAAGCTCCGATCCCATCTAGAGGCAGCGCAGCGATAGGAAGTGTCGTGGGCGCATCGGCTATCGTAGATGGCTATGGCGCTTGGGAGCGACAAGAGTTAAAGGCGAACGTATTCGCGCGAGAGTTGCTATTGCCGCGGTCGGTGGTTCAGCAATCCTGGGCGAAAGGGTGGCGAGCCAAAAAGATCGGTGCTTATTTCGGGCTGAGTCGGGAGCTCGTTCGGCAGCAGATGGCGGATGCACTGCTCCTTCCTGAAATGACTCTGAAACCACCTTCACCCGCGTCTACCCCAAGCACTGCGCAGCAACTGGCTGCTGAAGCGCCAGAGCGCTATGTCAACGTGGTTGCTGGGCCTGGTACCGGTAAGACGACAACGTTGGTTCACCGCGTTGCTCACCTGATTGACGAGGGGGTTCCAGCGAGTCGAATACTCGTGCTGACGTTCACCAATAAGGCCGCCCAGGAGTTGATCGAGCGATTGACCATTGGCAATGTGCCAAACGCCTCCCATGTGTGGGCCGGTACATTCCATGCGTTTGGCCTGGAGTTTCTTCGCAAGCACGCGACCCTTTTTGGCCTCACACCTCAAATCAAGATCGCAGATCTGCTGCAGCAAGTGCGCATGATGGCGAACGAGTTGCCCAACATTCAGCTGGTGCACTTTTTCAGGCTGCAGAATCCATACGATTGGCTGCCAGACATTCTCAAGGTCATCCACCGACTCAAAGAGGAACTGGTTTCGCCAGATGACTACCTTCGCATCCTGTCTAACCTGCCTCCAGTCGATGAGGTGGTTGCTGCCGAGCGACAAGACATTGCGACGATCTATCGGGCTTACGAGCAGGTGATGCGCCGAGATGGCTGGGTGGACTACGCTGACCTTCTCGTGATGCCAACTCGAAAGGCTGCGGAGGATCGCGCGCCAGTCGCATCATTCCTCGATCAATACGATCACGTACTGGTCGATGAATATCAGGATGTGAACCATGTGATGGTTGAGTTGGTAAAGCGCTTGGGATCGGCGCGGAGAAACCTATGGGTGGTTGGCGATATTCGCCAGGCCATTCACCATTGGCGCGGCGCATCGATACAAAGTCTGTTGAGATTTGAGCAGGCGTTTGCTAGTGGAACCAACGACTCGATCCGTCCCTACTCATTGGACATCAATCGTCGTAGCTCACCCGAAATTTTGGCCTTGGTTCAGCAGGCGGGCATTCATCATGTGCTTGAGCGGGATCTCCCCCTGGACGCGGTTAACCCATCCCATCCCGCCACGGGTGTGAAGCCTGCTCTATATAAAAGCAGGGGCGCCGCAGCGGTTGTAAGCACAGTCGCTCAGAAAGTCGCCGAGGCTGTGCTCGCAGGCTATTCCTACGGCGAGCAGGGTGTGATCAGTGCCACCAACGTGCAACTCGAATTGTTGGCCAAAGGTCTGGATGAGTCAGGGATTCCCGTCCTGCACATCGGTGATCTCTACCTGCGAGCCGAGGTGAAGCCGTTCCTCTGCCTCATGCAGTTGCTGACTCAACGTTCACCAGCGGCTCTCTATGGTCTGTTGAACATTCCCGATCTGAGCATGCCAACCGCCGATATCGAAGCGTTGATAGCCATGTCGAAAACCGGTGTCGGCTTCCAGCGCGGCAGGTGGTTGAGTAAGTCACTCGTAGGTCTAAGTGCGCAGGGCGAGGCAGCAGTCAGCAATTTGCGTGCACTGCTCGATCGTATGAGTCGCAGTAGCCGGCCCTGGGATTTCGTGTGTGACCTGCTGTTCGAGAGGGGCTTTGGGCTGGCCAATGTGACGGATGACTCCACGTCGGCACAGATTGAACGATTGGCCTTGTGGCTTTTCCTCTACAGCGTTCGAAATGGCGATGGAGTAGGAAGTCAGGCGACGCTCTACAAGTTCCTGGTTCGCGAGGATTTGCGACGCCGGATCAATCAGCGCTCGCTGGAGCGAACCTTACCTCCTGAAGCGGCCGCGATCGATGCCGTCACGCTCATGACCATCCACGGGAGCAAAGGGTTGGAGTTTCCAGTGGTGCACTTGGCAAACGTGGATCAAGCGCGCTTCGGAGCTGATGTAACCCGGTCAAGAGAGAACCATAAAGCGCTTCTCCTTCCTCCAGAGGTGCTCAACAGTACTGCTGAGCAACGCAGCAAAGAAGAGGCCATCGAGCGTAACAATCTGCTCTATGTGGCGCTGTCCAGAGCCAAGCAACGTCTGAATCTTTACACCAGCGTCGAAGATCATAATATCCCAGCAGTGGTGAAGAACCCCCAGTTCGTGACTGTGCAATCGGGAAATACGGTTGCAGCGGCGAAGCGCAAGCCGCTCGCAGCATTGGGAGCCGTGGGGAGCGTGACCTATGCGTCCCTCACTTCGTTCTTGAACTGTCCTCTCCAATTCTATTACGCACATGAGCTAATGGTTCCCGCAGAGCAGGAAATCGATTTGTCCATGCGGGCTCGGTCTGGTGTCCTGGCAGGACTGGAGTACGCATTCAGAGACGGTTTACCAATAGAGGATGCGTTTTGGAAAGGCTGGACGGAGAAATCGCTTCCGATGCCGGAGGATGATCAGTACCTGGTTGGCGATGGGTGGGCGGCGTTCTCTCGCGGAGTGAACATTCAGCGTGCTAGCGGTGCTTCCTACATCCCGAGTCGAGATGCCGTCGTGAATGGGCTGACTATCTCGCTTCCCTGGATGTTGGAGGAGTACGGGGGGCAGATTCACTGGTTGCGCACAGGCATGTCGGTTTCCTACGCGGCAAGCCACGTGCGTCCGCTCATGACGAACCTGGGCGGCTCCATACGCCACATGATGACGCTTCACTCGCTCACCAGTGGCCGACAGGAAAGCTTCGGCCCGTCGGACAGGGTAAGTTCGACAAATGTTTACAAGGCGGCAGAGAAGCTTCGAAGCGCCGACCGTTCTCCGGCACCAGGTGAGCACTGCCTGATGTGTGCTTACGCCGCGGTTTGTCCTCAAAAGCCTTGATGATGCCTGGTGGACGGCGCCTATCGGTGACGTCCAGCACTTCACCACCGAATTGCTTCGTTCACGCTGTAGCGGGTTTGACAGGTGAACTGGTGAAGCAGTGCTGATTCCTCCTTGATGCGGCAAGAAAGTGGCGCTGCCCTCAGTTTGACGCTTGAATTTTCCTTTGATCTGCAGATATTCTGGCTTGAAAGGTGAGCTTTCTGCTGCTTTGCGACGAAGCGACCGCTGATTGGAAGCATCCATGGTGTGCGATCGTCGAACAGTCTGTATAATGCGCCCCCGTTTCGACGAGCAATTTTCATCGTCGTGACACGCGCTTCCAGCAGGCGCTTCGTTCTGACGCTGGTTTGAAGCTTGATGCTGTCTGCATCGTTTCATTGTGCATTGCGAAGCTCATCTGCTACCTTCAATGCATCTGTGCCTGTTCTTGAGAGACGCCATGAGCCTAAAAGCACTGATTGACCTTGCCAACCGCCGTGTTGAAGAAGATGTTGCTGACCGGGCACGCCGGATTCAGGAGAGTTACGCGCGCGTGAAGCAGTTCGGTGAAGATGCTGAGCGACGCATTGCCTCCAAGGCGGTCAGCCAAGAGCTGCTTGCGAAAACCTGCAGCCTTTAACCCTTTTCTGAGGAAAAAGCAGCCATTGAGGCTGCTTTTTTTATGTCCATGATTTCATATCTAGTATCTTCGTTTGAGAAGCAGACGATCACCAATCTCGTCAGGGAATGCTTTGGTTACGATTTTCCGGACATTTTTGAGAAGGATCAGGTCGACTACGTCTTCAATTACCTGAGCAAGCTCCCCGGGACACAAAAGGCAAAATCCGTCCTCCTTGAGTACAACTACGTAGACAAGGACTACCTGGAGGATTTCTCGCGTTACTACGTGAAGCGCTTCGGCAATGATGGTCACAAATGCGCCCGGTTGCATTTTTTCAGCCAGGACGTCGATCACCGACGCATCACTGAGATCCTGGAGGGGGGGAAGCGGGCACCCAAACAAATGCGTGCCCTCAATGCCAGCTACCTTGGCTTTATGGTGATCAAGCCGCTTCCTCGAACCTTCATCGGCAAAACCTGCCTACGGGTTCTTCCCGACGTTTTCACGAACGACAAAAAGAAATGTCGTCTTGCTCGGGAGTACAAGGTCGACCTGTTCGGCATCCCCCTTACCGTAAAATCCATTGCCTTCCAGGAGCAAGACAAGGTTGTGGCGGCCTGCGCGACCACCGCGATCTGGACAGCGCTGCATGCGTTGGCATGGCGTGATAGCCGAAGCATCCCCTCCTGTAGCGAAATCACGATCAATGCGGTCAACCACGTTGAAGGGTCGGCGAATAGCTTCCCCAGCAAACAACTCAGTAACAAGCAGATTTTGCGCTCTCTGGACGTGGAAGGGTTGCGATACCACGCCGAAAGCATGGAGAAGCCAGATCGGAAGGAGTTCCTGCAATCTGTGATGGCTCACGTTAACAGTGCGTTGCCGCTCATCCTCACAGGTGAAGTATTCACCGGTCGCGCGGACGGCAAGTATTACGGGCGAGGCGGGCACGCAATTAGCATCGTGGGCTACAAAGTCGACGCTGGTGAAGAAGTCTTGTACGTACACGATGACCGGTTGGGCCCTTTCGCACGCGCGAAGCTCGTCGAGCTGGATCAATATACGCTTGAGGGGGCTGTCGATAAGCGTGACCAGAAGTGGGCGCTTGGCCTGCAACGGATGAAAACCAAAAACAAGTGGCAAGAACCACACGAACTCATCGTGCCCTTGTTTTCCATCGTCCCGGGCGACAAGAAAGCCAGGCTGCCTTTCTACTACATCTATGAAACCTGCAACCTGATCAGTGCCGAGGCCACCAACGAGCTTCGAAGTAAAATGGGTGCAGAAGCCGAATGCATCGAATACCACATCAAGCTCAGGGAAATCTCGAGCATTCGCCAGGAAGTGCTCAAGCATGTGGCGAAGCGTGAGGTCTCTGATGATGGCTCCACGAGCCGTGTGGCAGATGCTGACTATGAAAGCTGGAAAAACGATAAGCAGAAGTTTTTGACCACCAGTTTTGCACGACTGCAATGGTCAGCCGTCTTCAGCTATGAGGGCACTGCTCTGTTCACTGTTTTCTTCGATGCCAGTGAGATTCCTCAAGGGCACGCGGTTTCTTCGATCTATGTTCAGGATATTAACCTTGCCAAGGTCGTTCTAGACGCGTTCCGGGGCAAGGATCCGGACAAGATTGAAAACAACATGGGGCACTTCTATCAGTCCTTCCTACGCCGACTCAAGATCGACACCAGCAGCCGCGAAAGCTACCTGGATACGACCTACGGCACACCACGTGCACCGAAAAAGCTGCGCCCGACAGAATTTGAAGGGGGTAAGATCAAGCTCAACGAAACGCTGAAGACGTTCTACGAGCCGACTGGTGCGCGCCTGCTGGAGATGTTCCCTCGATTTGCCGCTAATGAGGTGGCGAACCTCATTTGGGCAATCTCCTTGGATGGAGATCTGCTTGTGGCGGAAGAATATGACACTCGAGGTCATCCAAGCATTACGGGGTTCAAGCCCGCGCGCATCGCTGGAGAAATCAGGCATCCGGACGGAGCTTTCACTGCTGAAGAGCCAGGCCAGTGGCTTCTGATCAACGCCAAGTCAGGGCGCTATAGCTCGGACTACTTCAACACGAACGAGTTGCTGGAGAATGCGAGGTCTCGGTTCGAACGCTACTTCCCAGAGCGATTCCACCCGCTTCTGCTGGATTTCTGAACGGCTCACGTGTTGCCTTGTTGCTCATCGTTGGGCTGGGTGGGGTAGTCGGTCTCGACTGCTCCATCACGGAACGGGCACACCGCTGCTCGCTCGGCCTTAATGCTATTGACCGATGCAAGCGGCAAGCCGCTAGGCATTCCGTAACCCATGGGCATTCGTCATCGGGGTGGCAGTAATTAGCCGACTGAGATGATCGCTTTCCAAGCGCACGATCAACGTTGTCTGTAATTCAAAGATGCCTACAGGGAGTTAAAGGGTAATGAAAGTCCTCGCTGAGGTTCTCCAGAAACTCGTTGTTCAGAAGAAAGCGCTTCTGAATGACCAACGGGTAAAGCACCCGACGCTGATCGGGGACATGTATGAAGGACTCACCGCGGAGGTGTTGGAGCGAATCGACCTTTCTCGCTATGGGGTAAAGGTTGTGTCTGGGATCATCACATCAGGCAGTGAGCAATCGGGGCAGATTGACTGCATGGTGGTGATTGGGAAGGGTGATCCAATTCTCTACACCAAGCATTTCTACTACCCGATAGATCAGGTTATCGCCGTTTTTGAGGTGAAGAAAAATCTCTTCTCTCGCGACCTTCGTGACGCCTATGGCCAGCTTGAAAAGGTATTTCAGCTGTCGAAGAGGGATTACGATCGCCAACAGGCACAAGGTATCCTTGAGTTCAATACCACCAGGCCTGCCCAAGAGTTCCTCACGCTGTTCGGCAATTGGCCTTGTCACTATGAGGAAAACGCTAAACTGCCATTCCACCAACGCGCAGTCTACCAAAGTTTGGTCAGGGATTGGCTGACCCCTCTGCGTATCGCCCTTGGTTACAACGGTTACAAGACGGAGAAAGGCCTGCGCGAAGGGCTGTTCAATCTCTATGAAGGTATGGAAGAAGTGCCGGGCTACGGCGTTGTCAATATGCCCAATCTGATGGTCAGTGATGGCTACTCCATCATCAAGCTCAATGGCATGCCCTATCGAGGTAGTTGGAACGAAGAGGCAAAGGAGTGGTACTGGCTCAGCTCTAGTGATGTGAATCCAATGCTGCTAATTCTAGAGCTCTTGTACGATCGTGTGGAGTTGTTGCTCAACGTCCGGTTGGATAGGGGGCAAGATCTGGATGAAGAACCATACTTCCCGCTATTGCTCAGCACACCAATGGAACGGGATGGAGCGGCTCCAGGATGGATACATAAGTACTACGATGAGCCCATTTCAAAGCGAAGCTCTAGTCAACGTAGCTGGGCGCCGTTGAAGATCTCAACAGTTGAGAAGGAGTTTCTCAGATTGATTCATCAGCAAGGGCCGCAATTTCTTGGCGCGACCAAACTTGCCGCGTTCATGAGTGAATACGGAATCACGGACATCCGTCAATCAATGCGAGCTTTATTTGAGGCGCGGGCAGTGCTTGAGACCAATAATGTGTTTTCAATTAGCGCAGGCAAATGGGCAGTAGCGCGAATTAGAGGCAGCTTCTACTGCGGAGATAACGCTGGTAATAGGTTCGTGAACTGGCTTGAACTGCGTACCGTACCTTTACGCTACCCCGTCAAGATGATAAGCATCAGTCCGTTTGAAGTTGGGCCGATGCAGTTGTTTCCTGTTGTAGGCTAGCGATGGACAAGATCATGAAATAAAAAAGGCCAAGCGCAATGATGCCCAGCGTTGGATCTGGGCGGCGTGGGCTTGGTGGTTTACGGCGGGGTATGAGGCAATGCTGATCGGTTGTTATGACTAACAGTGTTGAGCTTGGCTGCAGGGCTTATTTCTACTGATGATTGTTAGCAGCGTATGAGTATTTCAGGGGGCGGATTGAAGGCTCATCGGTTTGTCAACACTCCCCGCCCATAGTGACCGGGGAGTGCAGCGGTCTATAAGCTACTCTGTTTATTAATTGCCAAGTTTAGGTATTTGAGAGCGGTAGGTGGATTCGTGGTTAAGTTTCTTATACTGCTCAGTGCGTGGTATGCACTCATGAGGCGTATAGTATGGGCCAAGACTCTGCGGCTCAAGCCTGCTGCTTTTGGCCATAAATAAAGCTGCTTATAAAATCGTGCGAATTTAATGGTTGGTTAGGGTTCTATGGTGAATGGGAATGTATAGGGGCTGTGGGCGCTTCCCATTCCCAAGTTGAAGTAATAGGTACATCCGTCAATGCCAACCCATGCCCTAGGTTATCTCTGTAAAGCATATCTTCGCTGTCAGACCCTGGCAGCCAAAGCTGCATGTTGCAGTGTTGGTGCGACTCCTTGGTGATACAGCTGAACTTGGCGCTGCTTGGCGTCTCGCCGCGAGATGTTGCGCCAGCCATCAGGAGTGGGATCAGCGTGCTCCCTTTTGTCAGCCCTTCGCGATAGGCATCCGTAGCTTCTCTGGGGACTCAATGAGATTGCGATAGCTGGCACTAATCGCAGTACCGGCCCTGCGAGCAATAGGCGAACCTGTAGCTGTCGAGCAAGTGGTTACCGTAATCCTGCGCCAGAGGTTGCCACTCGTCCATCATGGACAGAAAAGTCACGGCAACACCGATGTCAGTTGACTGCTCTTCCATGATCGGAGTGAGCAAGATAGGGTTGTTGGCACGCTCTTATCAGCGAGGCAGGTGAGGAAGCCACCTCGAAGGTAGCCCTTGGACGCGGCTTGAGCTGTCCTGTGAAGATGAGCGATGCTGGTCTGGGCGAGGCAGGGCTTTAGGAGGAAAAAGTGCAACGAGTTGCATCTTTTTGAGCAGTTTTGCAAAAAGGCTTGGAAGCCCCGGTTTTGCCGGGTTTGAATGCGCTCACACCGGGATACGTAGGGCGTCTAGAAGATAGGCAAGACCGGGTCTCCTGATATAAAGAGTCGAATCTCTACGCTTCCGCCATATTGTTCAGCAAAAGCCCCGTTTATTCGGGGCTTTTGTGTATTTGGGGTTTATAAGAGCGCGGCCAGTCAACCCAATCAGCGCATCATGCCCAGCTCGGCATCATCCATCAGTGCCTTGGCCAGCGCACTCAGATAATGAGCAGCCCAGATCATCATCGGTTTCTCATCCATCAACCCGATAATCGTCAGCTCCCGCACGTACCCCATCAGCTCCGAGGATTGCTCCCGAGCGCTTTTGCAGGGAATCCCGGCTTCGATGCGAAACAGTGGGTGTGTCTGGTTTTCACCCTGGTAGAACGTGGTCTTGCCTACTGTGGTTTGTTCGGTCGATTCGTCAGTAGTCATGTGTCCATCTCCCGGATCGGCTCAGTGCTGCATTCGCGGCTCGTTCGGCGTCTGTGCCTGAATCAATGCGGACTCAAGTAACGAGCGCAGGGACTCAAGTTCATGGGTCGTCGCCATCATCAGTACCGCTGCAGGTGACTTGGGCTGCATCAGCATCGCTTGTTGCGAAATGGCTAGCGCGCAGACGGCATATTCCGCAGCTTGGATGAGGGTGTCTTCGAGGGAGTGGAGGGTGTGGGGTGGGTCGGGGACCATCTTTAACATTCCTATATCTCCAGATAGGCTGCGCCGATCCCGCTGTCAAACAGGTTAGGTGGCAGCTGTGCGTGGGTTGACAGACCGGCGGATATAGGAAGTTCCGGCGCACGCAAGCGTGCCCCACGCGCAGCCGCCATTGAGGGCGCCGCAGAACCTATATACCGTTACGGCCTGTCAAAGCCGTGTCGCTGATGAGCAACGACCGGCCCAGACTAGAGCGCCAATAGGGCACCCGCAACGGAAAATAGGCGGCATCAGTATCTTTGGGAAATGCCCTACAAGAAAGCGAAAAATTCTGATTTTTCGACACAGATAGACATCATCTTGGGTGGGGATAGCAAGGAATCGTGCATTGTTCTATGGGAGCGCTGCCAAGGCTGTGATAATGGCGGCAATGACAAGGGCCATACCATGCTGACCATCTCCAATAACGTGCATCTGCCGGATGCCGAAATCGAACTGACCTATATCCGCGCGCAAGGCGCGGGTGGGCAGAATGTCAACAAGGTGTCCAGCGCCGTGCACCTGCGCTTCGACATCCCGGCCTCTTCATTGCCCGAGTTCTACAAGGAGCGGCTGCTGGCGCTGCGTGACAGTCGCATCACCGGCGACGGTGTGTTGATCCTCAAGGCCCAGCAATACCGCACCCAGGAGCAGAACCGTGCTGACGCACTGGCGCGTCTTGCCGAGTTGATCATCGCTGCCGGCAAGACCGAAAAGAAACGCCGCCCCACCAAACCGACCCTCGGCTCGAAGACCCGCCGGCTTGAAGGGAAAGCCAGGCGGAGCACTGTCAAGGCGGGTCGGGGCAAGGTGGATTTCTAGGGCGGTGTCGGACCGTCGCTGGCAAGTCTGGGCTCTGCGATGCCAGCGTGGCTAGTCCGGCTGCAAAGCGGCCCCCGGGTTTTGGCGTAACATCAACTATTGCTGGGGCTGCTTTGCAGCCCCTTCGCGGCACAAGGCCGCTCCTACAAAGGTCCGCGTAAGCCAACACGCAAGATCACTTGATCAGCGGCACACCGCTCAGCTTCTGCAACTCGTCAAAGTCGATATCCGCACAAATCTCGACCACTTTCAGCCCTTCAGGCGTTACTTCCAGTACGGCCAGGTCGGTGTAGATGCGGCTGACGCACGCAATGCCGGTCAGCGGGTAGGTGCACTCGGACACCAGCTTGCTTTCGCCGGTCTTGGTCAGGTGGTCCATCATCACGAACACCTGGCGGGCGCCGGTGGCCAGGTCCATCGCGCCGCCTACAGCCGGGATCGAGCCTTCGGCGCCGGTGTGCCAGTTGGCCAGGTCGCCCTTGACCGACACCTGGAAGGCGCCCAGTACGGCGATGTCCAGGTGGCCGCCACGCATCATCGAGAACGAGTCGGCATGGTGGAAGAAGGCGCCACCGGTCAGCAGAGTCACGTGCTGCTTGCCGGCGTTGATCAGGTCATCGTCTTCCTCGCCCGGCGCAGGGCTTGGGCCCATGCCCAGCAGGCCGTTCTCGCTGTGCAGGAAGACTTCCTTGTCGCCCAGGTAGTTGGCCACCAGGGTGGGGGCGCCGATACCCAGGTTTACGTACGCGCCTTCCTGGATGTCTGCGGCCACGCGCTGGGCCATCTCGGTGCGGGAGAGCTTTTTGGTGATGGTCATGGCAGGCCTCAGACAGCGTTGGCAATCGAAGAAGCGGCAGCACCGGAAACGGCAACCACGCGCTGGACGAAGATACCCGGGGTGATGATGTGTTCCGGGTCCAGTTCACCGAGTTCGACAACCTGGTCGACCTGGGCGATGGCGGTCTTGGCAGCCATGGCCATGATCGGGCCGAAGTTACGGGCGGCCTTGCGGTAGGTCAGGTTGCCCCAACGGTCACCCTTGTGCGCCTTGATCAGCGCAAAGTCGGCGTGCAGCGGCATTTCCAGCACGTACATGCGGCCGTCGATTTCACGGGTTTCCTTGCCTTCGGCCAGCAGGGTGCCGTAGCCGGTCGGCGAGAAAAACGCACCAATGCCCGAACCTGCTGCGCGGATGCGCTCGGCCAGGTTACCTTGTGGTACGACTTCCAGTTCGATCTTGCCGGCCCGGTACAGTTCGTCGAACACGTAGGAGTCGGACTGGCGCGGGAACGAGCAGACCACCTTGCGCACGCTGCCCGCCATGAGCAGGGCGGCCAGGCCGATCTCGCCGTTACCGGCGTTGTTGCTGATAATGGTCAGGTCGCGGGCACCGGTTGCGATCAGGCCATCGATCAGCTCGGACGGCATGCCGGCTGTGCCGAAGCCACCGACCATGATGGTCGAACCGTCGGTGATCCCTTCCACCGCGCTGGCGATGGACTCGTACGTTTTGTTGATCAAGGCGAGCTCCTGGTTGTTCCTGGAGTAGGGTTGTCGGGCTGGCCGGCGCGTTGAAGCGATCAGGCCTGTCAGCGCTTGAAATGGGTTGCTGACTTTCGCTATAGCGTGCCGCAAGATAGGGCAACAGTAGAGGGGGTTTAGCGGAATTTGTGCGATTATCGAACTGTTGTGCGATGTGCGAGCAGTTCTGGTGGCTATTTGTCACATTTCGGACAAGGGCCTGATTTCATCTGGTTTGCGCCTCGTTGGTGCATGCAGGGCCTGGCATAACCTTTCTTGCACAAGTGCTGTGCATTCAATGACTTGAATTCCCCATTTATCACCGCTCCCGCCGTTGGCGTGCGAATTGCTATCAGATTGCCATCCGATGTCGCGTATGGTGAAGATAATGTCGCTTTCCAGTGGTTCGATGGCGTTGTCATCGAGTGAGAAGGGCTGGTTGCCCTGGTTCGGTAAAACCGGAAAGCTCAGCATGGGCTGGGCATGTCGCCTGAACCGGGCGAGCTATCCGCAGATCGAACAAACCTTCGAAGCCATTGCCCAGACCCGCATGCGTTTGTTGCATGACTGGGCGAACGAGCACTGGGAGCATTTGGCTGAACTTGCAGAACAACTCGCGCAAGGGTTCGCTCAACCCGATAGCACGCTGCTGCGGGACAAACTGGCGCAGGCCGAAGACTTTTCCGAGTTGTTTGTCGTCGATGCTGCGGGCAGCATCATCACCTCGACCTGGCCACAACGTGGTACGCCACGTATCGAGCAGACTGCAGCGCTGGCCCAAGGGCTGAAGGCGCCCTTTCTGCATGGCCCTTACAGCGACCCGCTGACCCTGCGCATCGGCCCGTCGTCTTCACGCTTCCACGACGAAGTGACGCTGATGTTCTACCAGCCGGTGAAGGCTGGCGGTAAAGTCCTTGGCTGCCTGTGCGGTCGGGTACCCAACGATGTTCTGGGTGACCTGATCCAGCGCGAGGCCGGGCATATTTTCGCCGAGTCGGGCGACAACTACCTGTTCATGGCGCAGTCGCGCTTCGACCCGGCGATCCAGCCCGGCACGGCCCTGTCGCGCTCGCGCTTCGAGGACGGCACCTTCACCCACGGCGAAAACCTCAAAAGTGGAGTGCACACGCCTTGGTCCACCGTACAGGTCCAGCGCCATACCGAACTGGAACTGCGCTTCACCGACCCCTCCACGCGCGAACTGCACCCTGGGGTAAGGGAAACCATCAGGCGTGGTGCCAACCTGTTCGTGACCTACCCGGGTTACTCGGATTACCGCCACGTACCAGTGGTCGGCAAGGGCGTAACGTTCCAGTTGCCGGGCTCGCCTGACCGCTGGGGCATGATGTGCGAAGCCGACCTGGAGGAGGTCTACCGCCGCCGCTCGCTGAGTCATGGGTTGATGAAACCCTATGTGGCGACCATGGCCGGGTTGTTCGGCTGCAACTACCTGGTGCAGCACTATGCCGGCCTGGCGCAAGGGCTGAACGATGTTGTTCTGGGCTTGAGCATGCTCGGCGCCACGCTGTTGTTCGGCGTATTTGGGCCCAAGCGCCTGGCTGCCAGGCTTAATGGCATGAGCGGCGTGCTGCGTACCATCGCCGAGGGTGAAGGCAACCTGCGTCAGCGCCTGGACACCAGCACCCTGGGCAATGACGAGAGCGGCGATATGGCGCGCTGGATCAACAGTTTCATCGACCGCCTGGACGCGGTGGTGGGCCAGGTGGTCAAGGCCAGCCGCACGGTCGGCAGTACCAACCAGATGATGCTCGGGCGCAGCCAGGCGGCCAGCGTGAGCTCCGCCGATGTGGCTGATGCGGTGCATCAGATGATGATCATCATGGAGGAGCAGCTTGGCGAACTGCAGCAGGCGTCGGTCAGCGCCGAACAGATGAAGCAGGCCATGGACGAGGTGGTCAGCCGTGCCCGCGAGCAGTTTCTGGCGGTGCAGGCAGGCACCCAGTCCATTCGCGATGTGGTGGCGCGCTCGTCATCCAGCGTGCAGCGGCTTGACAGCCGCATGGTCGAGATCGACAACATCACCGGGCTGATCAGCGACATCACCAACCAGACCAACCTGCTGGCGCTCAATGCCGCCATCGAGGCGGCGCGCGCCGGCGAGCATGGTCGTGGTTTTGCGGTGGTGGCCGACGAGGTGCGCAGCCTGGCCGCGCGAACCGCGCGCGCGGCCGAAGACATTCGCCACATGGTCGAGAGCCTACAGGGCGAAACCCGCCAGGCCGTCAGTTTCATGGAGCAGGGCGTACAGGACGTGGACAACAGCCTGCGCCTTGCCGAAGACGCTTCGTCCGAGAACGTCCAACTGCACCAGGCCGTGGAAAGCATGTTCGCCATCATCCAGCAGCTCAACCGGCGAAGCGTGGAATATGGCAAGACCATCGAGCAGGTCAACCAGTCCTCCAGCGAGATGCAGCAGACCGCGGTGGTGCTGCAGAGCAGCGCGCAGAAGGTGCGGGTGGATGCTGGCAAGCTGCAGAAGCTGGTAGGGCAGTTCGAGGTCAGCGGTGAGGGTAAGGGGGCCGCTGCAGCTTGAGCACAAGATCGGGTGCGCGAAACGGTTCGTGCATGCGTACAAGGCATGCCGTGCCCTCGGGCAATGCATCATGCACTCCAGCTTCAGGCATCATGTACCCAGCCCCATCCAGAAAGCTGAACCCGTCAAATGCCAGACTCCATCAAACCCAACCGCGCCATCTATGACTTGGACATGCTTCGCACCGTGGTCATGGTGGCCGACTGCGGCAGTTTCACCACCGCTGCCGCGCGCCTGCACTCCACCCAGTCCACGGTCAGCCAGAAGGTGCGCCGGCTGGAGGAAATGGTCGGCCAGCAGCTGCTCGACCGCAGTAACCGCGAGGTGCACCCGACCGATGCGGGGGAAACCCTGCTGGGGTATGCGCGGCACCTGCTGGCGGTGAGCAGCCAGTTGACCGAAGCCATGTCGGGCGGGGTGACGGTGACCGTGCGCATCGGCCTGCCGGACGATTTTGTCGCGGGCAAGACGATGCAGGCGCTGGCGGCGTTCAACCGCCGCAACCCGACGGTAAAGCTGGAAATTACCGGAGGGCTTAGCCGGGACTTGATGAGCACCTATGACCGTGGCGAGCTGGACCTGGTGCTGATCAAGCAGCGGCGCCACAGCCGTGAGGCCAATGCGTGCCAGCCGGAGCGCATCGAATGGATCGACAGTGCGCAGTACCCGTGTTTTGCCCAGGACCCGATTCCGCTGGTGACCTTTCCGCCACGCGGGTTGTACCGGGATGACATGATCGGTGCCGTCGAGGCAATGGGGCGCAGTTGGCGGATCGCTTTTACCAGTTCGAGCCTGGCGGGGATTCAGGAGGCGGTGGCTAACGGGTTAGGGGTTAGCCTGTTGCCGTCGCGGGTAGTGACGGGTGGGCATCGAGTGCTCGGGGCGGAGCAGGGGTTCAAGCCTATCAAGGTGTTCGAGGCGGCGATTTTTCATCGGCCTACGGCGGACCCTATGGTCATGGCGCTGGCTGAAATTCTGATCGGGATCTTGCGGGCTGAGGCGGAGTAAGAATGCGCCTTCGCTCAGAGTGCAAAGTCTGAAACCGAGTCGCGTACTTTGTGGGAGCAACTGTCTTGCTCAAATCTGAAAGCTTTCGCGATCACTGTGGGAGCGGGCATGCCCGCGAACACGGGCGAAGCCCGTGCCATCCACCGCGCCGCCTGCTTCGCGGGCTTGCCCGCTCCCACAAGGGGGCGCGCAGGGCTTAAAATCTGTGCTCTGCCAGGGGTTTTAACGGTGGATTTCCGTGGCGAACTGCGCAGCCTTCAACTGCAACTGTGCAGGCCTGCCCCAGAACGCGCCGTGGCGCACGATCACCCGTTCATGAATGGCCGCTGCCACCGCCGCAGCAGCATTCGGTGCCCTGAACAGAACGAAGCTGGCCTCGTTACCAACCTTCAACCCATAGTCCTGCTTGCCCATCACCCCGGCACTGGCTTCGGTCGCCATTTCCAGCGCAACCCGCAGCTCCTCATCGGTATTGAAGCCCGAGCGGTAGCTGACCAGCATGGCCCTTTGCAGCATGTCGCCATTGCCGTAGGGCCACCAGGCGTCCTGGATGTTGTCGTTGCCGGTAAATACCCGCACGCCGCCGTCACGCAGGCGCAGTACGGGTGGAAACGCATGTTCGCCGGGGGCGTTGGTCATGATGGAGATGCCTGCGCCGGCCAGCACTTCGGCCGTGCGGTCGACAACAGCATCGGATACGTCGCCCAGGCCATAGGCGTGGCTGACCGCCACCAGGCCTTGCATGCCCAGTGCCTGGGTGCGCGCAGCGATGCGTTGGAGCTGAGCGATGCAGATGTCGCCGGGTTCGTGCAGGTGGATATCAACCTTCACGCCATGGCGCTCGGCGATACCGAACACGATGTCCAGTTGGGCGTCGGCGTCGCCATCCAGTGTGGTGGGGTCGATGCCGCCGACCACCTGCACGCCTTCGCGGATGGCCGCTTCCATCACTTCAGCCGTACCGGGGCAGGTCACCACACCGGCCTGAGGGAAGGCCACCAGCTCGATGTCGAGCAGGTCTTTCCACTTGTCCCGGGCTTGGAGCATGGCGTGCAGGTTGGTCAGGCCGGTGGTGGCGTCTACGTCCACGTGGCAGCGCATCGCCAGGGTGCCGAACGAGGCAGCTTGGCACATCAGCGCATCGGCGCGCTCGACGATGGGTGGGGCACTGGCCAGTTCGCGTTTTTCCACGGCCAGGCGCTCGCGCAGGCTGGCCACGGGTTGGTGCGGTCGCCAGCGGTCGCCGACAAAGCTCTTGTCCAGGTGAATGTGGCCATCGACAAAGCCTGGCAGCACCAGCAGGCCTTCGAGGTCGATGGTTTCACGGGCTGGGGTGCTGGCGCGTTGCGGGCCGATGTGGGTGATGCGGCCGTTGGTTACGGCAATGTGCAGGGGCTTGCCATCGGCATCGATAGCGTTGATGAACTCACGGTCGTTCATGATCGGGCCTTTTTTACGGAGGCTTGGGTGACGTACCACGGTAGGGGGGATGTGGGCCTGTCTCCAATTAATTATCAGGATCGGGTGCAGTGCATTTCTGGATGCAGGCAGGGGATGCTGACCTGTATTAAAAAGCCCACTGACGTGGATGCCGATAATTAACTTTCAAAGCCCGCAATGTCGGCCCACGATTGCCACCGAGACCCGCCTCGCCGCCAGCTACGGCGCCCTTCGGGCAGGTCGCCACACACAATAAAAACAAATGCCGTGTCGGGGTCCCCATGACGCAAGATGCCAAGCTGCTGCGTGCCGCGCTGATTTTCATCGCCTGTACTTCCTTCATCGTCTGTGGCGTACAACCCATCTTCATGGGTTTGGTCACAGAGCAGCTGAGCCTGTCACTCGATCAGCAGGGCTGGGTGGTGTCGGTCGAGATGATCGGCATGACCCTGGGCACCTTGCTTTGCCCGGTGCTGATGAAGCGCCATGGCGGGCGCAGCCTGTGCCTGTTCGTTGGCGCGCTGTGCGTGGCATTGAGCATCGCGACCGCCTTTGCCACCACCAACACCGTGCTGCTGATCGTGCGCCTGGCGGCCGGCACCTGTGCGGGGCTGGTGTATGCCTATGCGGTGTCCACGCTGGGCCGCTTGCCCAACCAGGACCGTTCGTTCGGGTTGATGCTGTTGCTGCAAACGCCCGAGTACTCGTTGTTTTCCGCAGGGTTGCCGCTGCTGGCCGCGCAGAGTGGCACGGTGACCGCCTTGTGCGCGTTCGGCCTGTGGTACTTGCTCATCTGCGGCGCCAGCCTGGTGCTACCGCGTCGCCCGGCGGCGTTGCTGGCCAGTGGCGAAGCCTCACCTGCCCAGAGTGGTTCGGCGCGCACGGGGCGCACTGCGCTGGTGGGCATGCTGTTCATGCAGATCGCCATCTACTGCGTATGGGGCTTCATCGACCAGTTGGCGCGAGACCAGGGCATCAGCGGCGTCGATATCGGCTGGGCATTCGGCCTGTCGGCCCTGGGTGGTTTGCCCGGGGCGGGGCTGCCTAGCCTGCTGGGGGCGCGGGTCAATCGCCAATTGATGATCGCCGTAGGGCTGGTGGCGGTGTTCATTTCCATCGCCATGCTTACGGGGCATACCCGCACGCCAATGCAGCTGTTCGTTGCGTTGTTGCTGATCAACTTTGGTTGGGTGCTGTCGTTGTCGTACTACATGGCGCTGATTACCACCAACGACCCGACTGGCAAGCTCACACCGCTGGTCAGCATCACGTTGATGGGGGCGGCAGCGGTGACGCCGGCGCTGATCGCCATGCTGGTGGAGGGCTCCAACCAGCAGCTGATTTTCCTGTTGGGTACCGGGGCGTTGGTGATTGCCTTTGCAGTCACTTGCCTTGGGGCAGGTCGCAGGGGGATGCCCAGCAAGGCTGCTTATTGAGCATACCCCTGGTGGCAGCCAATACCGGCCCAGGCTTCAGCCCCCGGCAATCGGCTCCGGCAAGCCCTTTACGCCGGGGTTGAGCGCGAACACGCCGCCGGCCAGGGGCTGGTCGCTCAGGTCGATGCCTTGTGGGCGAATCGACGTCACGAACAGCGTATCCAGCTGCGGGCCGCCGAATGCGCACATGGTCGGTTTCTTTACCGGTAGCGGCAGGGCGCGATCCAGCTTCCCTTCGGGGGTAAAGCGCAGTACCTGACCGGCATCGATCGCGCAAATCCAGTAGCAACCCTCGGCATCTACCGCAGCCCCGTCCGGTCGGCCGGGGTGCTGGTTCATGTCGACGAATATTCGGCGGTTGTGCGGTGTGCCGCTGTCGATGTCGTAGTCGAAGGCCCAGATCAGCTGAACGCTGGGGTGCGAGTCGGAGACATACAGTGTTTTGCCGTCCGGGCTGAACGCCATGCCGTTGGGCACGATCAGCTTGTCCAGTCGTGCTTGCATTGGCTTTACCGTTGCGTCCGCCGTCGCGTCATATCGGTAAAGCGCACCCACCGGCTCGGCGCCCATGTTTGTTTGCATCGTACCGGCCCAAAAGCGCCCCTGGCGGTCACAACGTCCGTCATTGAAACGCATGCCGGGCCTCGCGTGTTCGACGCTGGTGCGCTTGTCGGCAACCAGGCGACCGTCAGCCTGGGGGGTGAGGTGAAAGATCCCGCTCTCCATGGCCCCAAGCCAGTGGCCTTGCTGGCTACGGACGATGCAGCCGAGCATTTCGTCTGCGGCCCAGTGATGTGTCTGGCCGTCTGGTTGCCAGCGGTGCAGGCGGCCTGCCGGTATATCTACCCAGTACAAGGCATTTTCCTGCGGGTGCCAGACCGGGCTTTCGCCTGTGGCATTGCGTGCATCGGTAATCAGTTCGGCTGTCATGGAAGAATTACGCGCTCCATCAGGGTTTAGTCGTCAAAAGGGCCGGCAGCGGTGAAGGCGCCACCTTGCAGGTGGGCCGTCGGGTCATCTGAAGCGGGCTTTGGCTGCTGCTCCAGGGCCGGGCGGAAGCGCTCGGCACTGTCCTTCGGATTGAAGTCCAGGTGTGCGGCGTGGCGGTTGCTCCACCAGAGGTCGCGGTTGGCTGAGACACCGTACACCACGGTATGGCCGACGTTTTCGGCGAGCAATGCGCGATCTACCAGATGCGCCAGGTCGCCGTAGCTCAGCCAGGTGGACAGCATGCGCACATTGCGTGGTTCGGGGAATGAAGAGCCGATGCGCAGGCTGACGGTTTCGATGCCGTAGCGGTGGAAGTAGAACGTGGCCAGGTCTTCGCCGTAGGCCTTCGACAGCCCGTAGTAGCAGTCTGGTCGGCGCGGCGAATGCGCATCTACCTGTTCGCCTTGAGGGTAAAAGCCGGTGACATGGTTCGAGCTGGCGAACACCACGCGCTTGATGCCGTGCTTTCGGGCGGCCTCATAGATGTGGAAGGTGCCGACGATGTTGGCTTGCAGAATCTCTTCGAAGGCACGCTCGGTGGAGATGCCGCCCAGGTGCACGATGGCGTCCACATCCTCGGCCAGGGCCAATACGCCGGCCTTGTCGGCCAGGTCGCAGTTGATGACTTGCTCATGCTCGCCCGCAGCCGCTGCCATGGGGCTGATGTCTGATACGCGCACGATGTTGGCGTGTGCTTGCAGTGCTTGGCGAAGCACTTGCCCGAGCCCGCCGGCGGCGCCGGTGAGCAGCAGGCGGTTGAAGGGTTTGCGGTTGGGCGTGGTCATTGTCGGATGCCTTTTGCTGAAACTGCATGAGGGTGCCGTGGTGCAACGACACCGGCATGGTCGGGCGGTTGCCCTTACAGGAAGTTGTACTGGATACCCAGGCGCCAACGGGCCTGGCGATCGTCCGTGTAGCTGTTGACCTTGATGTCACCCACTTCCATGAATGGCGCCCACTGTTTGTTGAGCTTGTACTTGATGATCAGGTTCTGCTCGTAGTCCTGCTTCTTGTTGTCGTAACGGATGTAGTCGGTGGTGAAGTGGATGTACTGGTATTCGAATGCCCACGGGCCGCTGGGGGTGTAGCCGAGCCAGCCTTCAAGGCGGGTGGTGTTCTGGTTGTCCTTGGCGCGGTCCGCTTTGCTGTGGTCGACCTGATCCCGGTCGAGGCTGCGTGCGTCGTGGCGTACGCGGGTGGCGACGTACCAGGTGTCGCTGAGCTTGTAGTTGTACTTCAAGCCGAACTTGTAGGTGGTTGCGTCCTTGGAACTGTCCATCTGGAAGGCGGGGGTCCAGGTCGACCGGGGGCTCATCTTGTAGTTGTAGTCCACGGTGAACTCATGGCCGTTGTTGACCATGTTGTCGTAGGCGACGTCTTCGCGGTCGCCGGCAGTTTTGTATTTGATTTCTGCGGCAAACCCCAGGCCGCTGTCCTTGCGGTAGCTCAGCTTTATCCGGTCGGAGTGAATGCTGTCGTCTTCGGTGTACCCATGCCGGTAGTTGATGCTGGCGGAGTCCGCGCAGGCGTAGAACGACAAGCCGAGGGTACTGGCGGCGATAAGGCGGCGAAGTGTGTTGTTCATGCGATCTCTTTTTTTGTTTTTGTTGAGGACGTGATGAGGCGTGTGATCGGGATGAGGTGGGTGGGGCGCTCCGTGATTTTTCAAATAAGTTATCGTACGACCAGGGGGCTGTCTACGAAATATTGAAATGTTGTCTGATCACTCTGATATAAGGCTCTAAATCAGTAGTTGTGGCTTTTGTTGAGCTTTGTGATGGGGATCACATGGTGGGGTTTAGCAGACTATTCACGACTATTTCGTCGGTTTGAAGTGGTGCTTTTCAAATGTTGTATGATGACGTAGGATTGCCCCCAGAGCGTGACTCACCCGCCACAAATCCAATAAGAAGGCTCAGACGTCCATGATCATTACTGCTGTAAACGTCCAGGTGTTTTCCTACCCCACGCGCCGCGCTGTAGACAGCGCCGGCCATGCCCATCCGGGCGACGTGACCCAGGCCAAGATGGCCTTGCTGCGAATCAAGACTGAGTGCGGCAACGAAGGCTTCGCCTTCGGCGCTCCCGAGCTGATCCGCCCGTACGTGCTGGATGGCTTCGTGCGCAAGGTGCTGGTCGGCGCCAATGCCTTCGACCGCGAAAAAATCTGGCACGACCTGGCGCACTGGCAACGCGGCAGCGCAAGCCAGCTCACCGACCGCGCCCTGGCACTGGTCGAACAGGCCCTGTGGGACTGGGCCGGGCGCAAGCTCAAGGTGCCGGTGCACAAGCTCATCGGTGGCTACCGCGACAAGGTCCCGGCTTACGGTTCGACCATGTGCGGTGACGAGCTGCCGGGCGGCCTGTCGACCCCTGAAGAATACGGCCGCTTCGCCGAGACCCTGGTCAAGCGCGGCTACAAGGCGATCAAGCTGCACACCTGGATGCCGCCGGTGTCGTTCGCCCCGAGCGTGAGCATGGACATCAAGGCCTGCGCCGCCGTACGTGAAGCGGTCGGCCCCGACATCGCGCTGATGATCGACGGCTATCACTGGTACAGCCGCACCGAAGCGCTGACCGTCGGCCGTGCGCTGGAGAAGCTGAATTTCGCCTGGTTCGAAGAGCCGATGATGGAAGACTCGGCCGAGTCCTACGCGTGGCTGGCCGCCCAGTTGGACATCCCCGTGCTGGGCCCGGAAAGCCTCGGTGGCAAACACCTGAGCCGCGCCAGTTGGGTCAAGAACGATGTCTGTGACATCCTGCGCGCCGGCGTTGCCGGGGTCGGCGGTATCGCCCCGTGCCTGAAGGTCGCGCACATGGCCGAAGCGTTTGGCATGGATTGCGAGATCCACGGCAACGGCGCGGCCAACCTGGCGGTGGTCGGCGCGATCAAGAACTGCACCTGGTACGAGCGCGGCCTGCTGCACCCGTTCCTCAACTATGACGAAGTACCGGCCTACCTCAAGCGCCTGGTCGACCCGATGGATGAAGACGGCTTCGTGCACCTCTCCGACCTGCCAGGCCTGGGGGAGGAGATCGACTTCGACTACGTCGAGACCAACACGCTGCAGAGCTTCTGATTCGTGCATGGCGGCACGCCTTGGTGCGTGCCGCCCGAGAGTCCAATAACTATAAAAAGGCTATCTCACATGAGCGTTCTCCCCAAATTCTGGGCGGGGGTCCTGGCCGCATCGCTGGCGATGACGTCGGTACCTGCCGCTTTCGCCAAGACCCCCGCCGACCAGTTGATCGTCGGCATGAGCATGATCAACCTGCTGTCGCTCGACCCGGCCGCCGCCACCGGCCTGGATGTCTCAGAGGTCAATGCCAACCTCTACGACATGCTGCTGGTGCAGGACGTCAAGCAGCCGGACCAGCTGGTACCGGCTCTGGCGCAAAGCTGGCAGGTCAGCGACGACCGCAAGACCCTGACCTTCACGCTGCGCCCCGGCGTGACCTTCCAGTCGGGCAACCCGCTGACTGCCGAAGACGTCGCCTGGTCGTTGCAGCGCGTGCTCAAGCTCAATCTGGCCCTGGCCTCGACATGGAAGGCTTACGGCTTCACCGCCGGCAACGCCGCCCAGTACCTGCGCGCCGCCGACGAGCACACCTTTGTCCTCGAGCTGCCGCGGCCAACCGACCCGATGTTGGTGCTCAACACCCTGGCGACCTCGCCCAGTGCCTTCATCCTCGACCGCAAAGTGGTTCAGCAACACCAGAAGGGCGACGACATGGGCGGCGCCTGGCTGACTACACACGCCGCCGGAAGCGGCCCGTTCATCCTCAATGACTGGCGCGCCAACGATGTGATCCTGATGAGCCGCTACGACGGTTACTGGGGTGGCCCGGCCAAGCTCAAGCGCATCGTCATGCGCAACATGACTGAGTCGCAGTCGCTGCGCCTGATGGTCGAGCGCGGTGACCTGGACCTGGCCAAGGGCATGTCCGCACCCGACATCGAAGCCCTGGAGAAGTCCGACAAGGTGCGCACCCAGACCGTGCAGCGCGGGACCCTCTACTACGTTGCCCTGAGCGTCAAGAACAAGCCCTACGATGACGCCCGTGTGCGCCGCGCGGTGCGTTCGCTGATCGACTACCAAGGCATCAACCAGACCGTCATGCCGCACTACGGCCAGCTCAACCAGCGCCCATTGCCGCTCGGCCTGCCGGCACGGCTGGACGATCCGGGCTACACCCTGAACGTCGCCGAGGCGAAAAAACTGCTGACCGAAGCCGGTTACCCGAATGGCTTCAAAACCACCATCCGCGTGCTCACCGAGCCGCCATTCATCAACATCGCCTCCAGCCTGCAGGCGACCCTGGCCCAGGCCGGCATCCAGGCGACCATCGTCACCGGCACCGGCAACCAGATCTACGGCGCCATGCGCGAACGCAGCTTCGACATCCTGGTCGGCCGCGGCGGTGGCGGGGCCGAGCGTCATCCGCATTCGAGCCTGCGGACCCTGGTGTACAACCCGGACAACCGCGACGAAGCCAAGCTGAGCAACTTCCAGGGCTGGCGCACGTCGTTCTACAGCCCCGAGTTGAACGCGCTGATCGAGCAGGCCGAAGTCGAGCCTGACAAGACCAGGCAACTGGCCCAGTACCAGCAGATCCAGAAGACCCTGGACGCGCAGGTCGGCGCGATCCTGCCGGTGTCGCAGATGACCGACACCGTGGTGGTCTACCACGATGTTCAGGATTACCAGACCCACAGTGCGGCCACCACCCGCTACAAAGACGTCTACAAGTCGCGATGAGCGGGAGCGGGGCGTGCGCGCCCCGAACGCCTCGGTGTTGGCTGAACGCATTTTCAGGAGCCTGTTATGTTAGTTTCGACTGCCTCTGTGCTGGGCACGCGCGTGTCTGGCACTGCCCGCCGGGCCAGCACGGTCCTGGTGACCCTGCTCGGTCTGTTGGCGCTGACCTTCTTCATTGGCCGGGTGATGCCGCTGGACCCGGTGCTGGCCGTAGTCGGTCCGGACGCCGACAGCTCTACCTACGACCAGGTGTACCGGGCGATGGGCCTGGACCAGCCGATCTGGGTGCAGTTCGGGCTGTACCTCAACGACCTGCTCCACGGTGATTTCGGCAACGCCCTGCTGACCGGCCACCCGGTGCTGGACGACATCAAGCGGGTGTTCCCGGCGACCATCGAGTTGGCCACCCTGGCGATCCTCTTCGGCATCGTCATCGGCTTGCCACTGGGCGTGGTCGCGGCCAGTAACCAGGGCCGCCTTGGCGACCATGTGGCACGGGTGATCACCCTGTTCGGTTACTCCACGCCTATCTTCTGGGTCGGCATGATGGGGCTGCTGGTGTTCTACGCCTGGCTCGGCTGGGCCGGCGGGGCAGGGCGCATCGACCTCGCCTACGACGGCATGGTGCCGGACATCACCGGCCTGTTGCTGATCGACACAGCCCTGGCCGGCGATTGGGAAGCCTTCACCAGCGCGCTGCGGCACATCGTCCTGCCGGGGCTGATCCTGGGCCTCAACTCGGTCGCCTACATCAGCCGCATGACCCGCAGCTTCATGCTCGAACAGCTGTCCCAGGAATACATCATCACCGCCCGGGTCAAGGGCCTGTCGCGCCGCCAGGTGGTCTGGGGCCATGCGTTTCGCAACATCCTCGTGCAGCTGCTGACGGTGGTCGCTTTGGCCTACGGCTCGCTGCTCGAAGGCGCGGTACTGATCGAAACGGTGTTTGCCTGGCCCGGTTTTGGTCAGTACCTGACCAGCAGCCTGATGCTCGGTGACATGAACGCGGTGATGGGCTGTGTGCTGGTGATCGGGCTGATCTTCGTCGCCCTGAACCTGATCAGCGACGCCCTGTACAAGGTGTTCGACCCAAGGACCCGTTAAGCCCCGCGCGGCCAGCGCGAACACAGTGCATGACTATAAAAACAAGGACAGCCACATGAAAACTGTACTTCCGATCCTGCGCCTGAGCCTGCTGGGTGCGATGCTGGCACTGGGGCCGATGGCCGCCGTGCAGGCCAAGACCCCCGCCGACCAGTTGATCGTCGGCATGAGCATGGTCAACCTGTTTTCCATCGACCCGGCCAACGCCCCGGGCCTGGATGCCTCCGGGGTCAACGCCAACCTGTATGACACGCTGGTCAAGCGCGACCAGGGCAACCCGGAAAAACACCTGCCACAGTTGGCCGAACGCTGGGAGATCAGCGAAGACGGCAAGCAAGTCACCTTCCACCTGCGCAGCGACGTCAAGTTCCATTCCGGCAACCCGCTCACCGCCGAAGACGTGGCCTGGTCGCTGTACCGCGTGATGAAACTCAACTTCGGCCTGGCCACCACCTGGAAGGCCTACGGCTACAGCGTCGACAACATTCAGGGGCTGATCCGCGCCACTGACCCGCACACCCTGGTGGTCGAGCTGCCACAGCCCGCCGACCCGCTGCTGCTGATCGACTCGCTGGCAATCTCGCCCAGCGCGGTCATCGTCGACCGCCAGGAAGCCTTGAAGCACGAGAAGGACGGCGACCTGGGCGCCGCCTGGCTAGTCACCAACGAGGCCGGCAGCGGCCCGTTCACCCTGACCAAGTGGAGCGCCAACGACGCCTTGGTGATGACCCGCTTCGACGGCTACTGGGCGGGCCCTGCAAAAATGAAGCGGGTGCTGGTGCGGCACATGACCGAGTCGCAATCACTCAGGCTGATGCTCGAGCGCGGTGACCTCGACCTGGTCTACGGCATGGCCGCGCCAGACATCAAGGCCATCGAGCGCTCGCCCAAGCTGCAGGTGCAACCGCTGCAGCGCGGCACTATGTACTACGTGGCGATGAGCATGAAGCAGCCCGAATTCGCCAACCAGAAAGTCCGCGAAGCAGTGCGCAACCTGATCGACTACAAAGGCATCGACGAGCAAGTCATGCCGCACTACGGCATGCTCAACCAGCAGCCGATGCAGCTTGGCCTCGACGCCCGCCTGCCGGACCCAGGCTACAAGATGGATGTCGCCAAGGCCAAGGCGTTGCTGGCCGAAGCCGGCTACCCGCAAGGCTTCACCACCACCATCCGGACCTTGTCCGAGCCGCCGTTCATCGACATCGCCGCGCGCATGCAGTCGACGCTCGCCGAAGGCGGGATCAAGGCCAGCATCGTCACCGGCACCGGCAACCAGGTGTATGGCGCGATGCGCGCGCGCAACTTCGAGATGATCGTCGCGCGCGGTGCCGAGCGCTACCCGCACCCGTACTTCAGCCTGCGCACCTTTGTCTACAACCCGGACAACAGCGACAGTGCGGGCCTGCCCAACTTCCAGGGCTGGCGCGCGTCGTTCTTCGATCAACAGCTCAATGCGCTGATCGACCAGGCGGGCGTCGAGCGTGACGCCGCCAAGCGCGTGAGCCTGTACCACCAGGCCCAGCAGCGCTACGACCAGCAGGTCGGGCCGATCATGATGCTCTCGCAGATGACCGACACCGCGGTGAGCGCGGTGGACGTCAAGGGCTTTACCGGCGATGACGCCGAGGCGACCCGTTACCTGGGCGTCTACAAGCAACGCTGAACCTGTCCGGGGGCGCCAGCGGGCGCTCCGGGCGGCCATGATTTCACACCGAGAACATGCCGATGATTGCCAACATGTCTTCTACCCAAGCAAGCGCCAAGCCGCAGGCCGACACCACGCCGGCTTCCAGCCTCGACGCCTTTTACAAAAGCAGCCTGCGGGTGCTGCGCCACCTGTTGCGCAACCCCATGACCCTGGCCGGGCTGCTGGTGGCCGTGCTGCTGATCGTGGTTGCCACCTTTGCCCCGTGGATCGCCACCCATGACCCGGTGGTGCAGAACCTCGCCAATGCCCTGCAGGCCCCCGGTGCCGCGCACTGGTTCGGCACCGACGAATACGGCCGCGACATCTTCAGCCGGTTGGTCTACGGCTCACGCATCACCCTCTACATCATTACCCTGGTGACCGTTATCGTCGGACCGATCGGGCTGTTCATCGGCACTGTGTCGGGCTACTACGGCGGCATCGTCGACACGGTGTTCATGCGCATCACCGACATCTTCATCTCGTTCCCCAGCCTGGTCCTGGCACTGGCGTTCATCGCTGCCCTTGGCCCTGGCCTGGAGCATGCCGTGGTCGCTATCGCGCTGACCTCGTGGCCACCGATCGCACGGCTGGCAAGGGCTGAAACCCTGTCGCTGCGCAAGGCCGACTTCGTTGTCGCGGTCGAGCTGCAGGGCGCCTCGTCGACGCGCATCATCCTGCGTCACATTGTGCCGATGTGCCTGTCGTCGGTGATCATCCGCCTGACCATGAACATGGCCGGGATCATCCTCACCGCCGCGGCGCTGGGCTTCCTCGGCCTTGGCGCACAGGCACCGCTGCCGGAGTGGGGCGCGATGATCTCCACCGGTCGACGCTACATGCTCGAATGTTGGTGGCTGGTGGCGGTACCGGGTGCGGCGATCATGCTGGTGAGCCTGGCGTTCAACCTGCTGGGCGATGGCCTGCGGGACATTCTCGATCCGCGTAGCGAGTAACTGGAGGCTTTATGTCGTCGCTCAAACTCAACGTCGAAGCGCTCAACGTACGCTTCGTCAACGGCAAGAAAGAAATGCACGCGGTGCGCGATGTGTCGTTCACCCTTGGCCGGGAAAAACTGGCCATCGTCGGCGAGTCCGGCTCGGGCAAGTCGACGGTCGGGCGCAGCTTGCTCAAGCTGCACCCCGGCAGCACGCAGATCACCGCCAAGGCCCTGCAGTTCGGCGATGTCGACCTGCTCAGCGCCAGCGAAAAGGCCATGCAGAAGATCCGTGGCCAGCGCATCTCGATGATCATGCAAGACCCCAAGTACTCGCTCAACCCGGTGGTCAAGGTTGGCGACCAGATCGCCGAGGCGTACCTGGCGCACCACAAGGCCAGCCGCAGCGAGGCACGCGAGCGGGTCATGCTGATGCTGGAAAAGGTCCATATCCGCGACCCGAAACGCGTCTACAACCTGTACCCGCATGAAGTCAGCGGCGGCATGGGCCAGCGCATCATGATCGCCATGATGGTCATCACCAACCCGGAGGTGATCATCGCCGACGAGCCGACCTCGGCACTCGACGTGTCGGTGCGCCAGCAGGTGCTCAACGTGCTCGAAGCGCTGGTGGTCGAGCAGCAGATGGGGCTGATCTTCGTCAGCCACGACCTCAACCTGGTGCGCAACTACTGTGACCGGGTGTTGGTGATGTACGCCGGGCGGGTGGTCGAGTCGCTCGCCGCGTGCGACCTGCAATATGCCGAACACCCGTATACCCGTGGCCTGCTGGCGGCCTTGCCGAGCATGGACAACCGCCGCCCGCGCTTGCCGGTGCTGCAACGCGACCCGCTCTGGCTCACCTGCTGAGGTAACTGACATGTCCATGATCCAAGCACAATCGCTGAACCTGAGCTTCGGCGTTGGCGCCACCCTCAACCAGGTGCTGCACGACGTCGACCTGATAGTCGAGGACGGCGAGTCGTTCGGCCTGGTCGGCGAGTCGGGCTCCGGCAAGACCACCGTGCTGCGCTGCCTGGCCGGCCAGTACCGGCACTGGAGCGGGGCGCTGAGCATTGCCGGCGGTGCGTTGCAGCACAAGCTGCCCAAGGAGCATTTTCGCAAGGTGCAGATGGTCTTCCAGGACCCCTACGGCTCGTTGCACCCGCGGCACACCATCGACACAGCCTTGCGCGAGCCGCTGACCATTCACGGCATGGCTGATCGCGACGACCGGATCAACGACATCCTGGTCAAGGTCGGCCTCAATGACAGCTTCCGCTACCGCTATCCGCACCAGTTGTCGGGCGGGCAGCGCCAGCGTGTGGCGATTGCCCGCGCGCTGATCCTCGAGCCGCGTGTGTTACTGCTGGATGAGCCGACCTCGGCGCTGGATGTCTCGGTGCAGGCGGAAATCCTCAACCTGCTGGCAGACCTGCGCCAGCGCGAGAAGCTCACCTACCTGATGGTGACCCACGACCTGGGGGTGGTCAGCCACCTGTGCGACAAGGTCGCGGTGATGCAGCAAGGGCGCATCGTCGAGCGCCTCGACAGCCAAGCGTTGAGCCAGGACCTCGCCCGTCATGACTACACCCGCATGCTGGTCCAGGCCAGCCGCGACTTCAGCGCCGAATCGCCGCGCGCCGCCTCTGCCTGAACCCCTCCCAAGCCTTGCGCCTGAGCCAGCGGGGCAGGGCGCACAGGGCTGCCGATCAAGGAATCCACCATGCCTCATTGCATTATCGATTGCCCGGCCAGCTTGGCTGAGCGGGTTGGCGAGCAGACGCTGCTGGCCGCCGTGCACGACGCCATCGATGCCAGTGGGCTGTTCAAGCCCGGCGACATCAAGGCGCGGCTGAACACCTTGAGCCATTACCGCTGCGGCGCCGGGCAGGATGATTTCGTGCATGTTGCACTGTACCTGTTCGCCGGGCGCAGCGCCGAGCAGCGGCGCAGCCTCGCCTCGGCGGGGGTGGCGGCGCTGGTCGGCCTGCTGCCCGAGGTCGAGGCGCTATCAATGGATGTGAGGGAAATGACCCGGGAGACCTTCGTCAACCGCAGCCAGTACCTCGAGCAAGTCGCGTTGACGGCCTGAGCCACGCGGTTCGGCCGCTCAAGCGTGGCGTTATCAATGGCAAAAACAAGGAAGATAAAAACCATGCCGTATGCGCACCCTGCTGTCGCTGCACGCAAACACCCACTGGCGCGTGCACTGCTAAGTGCCCTGGCCATGGGCTGCAGCCTGCCGCTCTTGGCGCTGGACGCGCCCGCCAAACTCCAGGTGCCGACGCTGGCCTACGATGAGCAACAGATCATCCTGGTCTGGGAGAAGCCGGCCGACCACGCCGAGATCGTCGATTACCATGTCTATGCCAATGGCAAGCTGCTCGGTGGCAGCAACGCCAACAATGACCAGGTCTCACCGGCCAAGCCTTACATCGACCACTTCTACCAGCAGGACACGCAGAACTTCCATCACCGCATCGCCATTCACAGCTTCACCGCCCAGGGGCTTGCGCCCGATACCGAGTATCGCTTCACCGTGCGCTCGGTCGATAGCAAAGGCAAGGAGTCTGCTGATAGCCCCGTGGTTGTGCAGCGAACCACGGCCGTACCGGCACTGTTCAATGTGCAGCGCTACGGTGCCAAGGGCGATGGCAAGGCGCTCGACACGGCCGCCATCCAGCGTGCCATCGACGCTTGCAGCAAGGGCTGCAAGGTGCTGCTGCCTGCCGGCACGTACAAGAGCGGGGCGCTCTACCTCAAGAGCAACATGACCCTGGAAATCGCCGAGGGCGCTACCCTGCTGGGCTCCGAGCGTGCCGAGGACTACCCGCGCGAAGGCTATATCCAGTACCCGTATTCCACCACCGTGCGCCCGGCCTCGCTGATCAACGCGTTGCCGCGCGACCCGCAGGCGCATCAGGCCTTCGAGAACATCCGCATCGTTGGCAAGGGCACGATCGACGGCAATGGCTGGAAGCGTAACCCGGATGTGCTCGACGAGCGCGGGCGAGCCTTGCCCTTCTACCTGCCCAGCGACAACACCCGCTACATGCACGACGGCGTGCTGGCCAAGGCGCAAGTAGAGCGGGCGGTTGCCGAGGGCATGAATGTCAAGGACGCGTACGGCCAGATGCGCTCGTCGCTGATTACCCTGCGCAATGTGGAAAACGTGTTCTATGGAGGCTTCACGGTGGTCAACCCGGCCTATCACGGCATCATGAACCTGGAAACGCAGAATGTGGTGCTGGCCAACACCACGCACCGTACCTACGACGCCAACAACGGCGACGGTATCGAGTTTGCCAACAGCCGCGGCGCGCTGGTGTTCAACAACTTCTTCGACACCGGTGACGACTGCGTCAACTTCGCCGCTGGCACTGGTGCGGGTGCGGTCCACCAAAAGCCGCAGGAAGATGCCTGGATCTTCAACAACTATTTCCGCAAAGGCCATGGAATGATCGTGGCGGGCAGCCACACCGGCGCCTGGATCCAGAACATCCTGGCCGAAGACAACGTTTCGGACGGCACAGATACCGGCTTGCGCATGAAAAGCACCAACTTCATGGGCGGTGGCGCACGCCACGTGACCTTCCGTGATTCAGCCATTCGCAATACCGCAAAACAGGCCTTCATCTTCACCCTGGATTACAACGACCCGAATGCCAAGCTCGACTACAAGCGCTCGACGGTGGCGGGGCAGTTTCGTGACATCACGGTCAGCGATGTGAGCGTGGAAAACGCCAGCACCGCTGCCATCGAGGTGAAGGGCGATAGCAGCCATGACGCCTGGCATCAGGGGCTGGTGTTCGAGCGTGTACGTTTCAGCGGGCCGGCCCCGGTCAAGATCGATGGCCTGAAAGATTCGCGCTTCGTCGGGCTTCGCTTCACCCACACCGGGGGCGCCAACCCTTGGCAGGTACAGGGCAGCCAAGGGCTGGCCTTCACGGATGTGGAGCCTGCGCCTTAGCTTTCAGGCCTCGCTGTAAAACGCCTGTAGCCGTTGCGCCTCACGCAGGCGCGTACGGCTGTTGCTCAGGTGCAGGTACATGGCAGCGCGCGCCGCATCGACCTGGCGGCTGGCGATGGCATCGTAGATCTGCTGATGTTCGGCGTTGATACCGGCCAGGTAGGTGCTGCGGTTGCTCTGGCCGGTGTAGGCAGAGTTCATGCGCGTGCGGGGGATCATCTTGGTGCCCAGATGCTTCATGATATCGATCAGGTACTGGTTGCCTGCGGCCTTGGCAATTTTCAGGTGGAACTGGAAATCAGCGTTGGTGGTGCTGCCGGATTTTTCCGGGCCCTGCATCAAGGCTTCAAGTGCTTGATGCAGTTCTTCCAGCGCTTGCGGCGTGGCCCGTTCGGCGGCCATGCCGGCGGCTTGCACTTCAAGGCTCAGGCGGTATTCCAGCAGATCGAGCACATCGGACAGCAGGCTGATGGTTGCCGGCCCCACGTTGAAGCTCTCCGGTGCCGGCATGTCCAGCACGAAGGTGCCCACACCGTGGCGGGTCTCGACCAGGCCCGCGGCCTGCATGCGTGATAAAGCCTCGCGTATCACCGAGCGGCTGACACCTTCGGTTGCGATTAGCGTGGCTTCGGTGGGCAGCTTGTCGCCACGCTTGAGTGTGCCTTCGCGCATGCGCTCGGCGAAGCGTTCGACCAGCGCTTCGGCCAGGCGGCGGGGCGGTTGAGAGGGGCTGGCGGTGTGGTCTGGCATTGCTGTGCTCGCGTCTGAACAGCGGCCAGTATAGTGCGTTTTGGCACCAGGCTGCGGGTATACTCCGGGGTCTTCCGCTTATCAAGGGTTCACACAATGGCATCCGCCACCCCGGAAAAACGCCTGAATCTCGCCCAGCAACTGGTGCATGACCTGTCGCAGCAGATTCGCTCGGGTGAATTGCCAGCGGGTAGCAAATTGCCCACCGAAGAAGCTGTGACCAAAGCGCGAGGCGTAAGCCGTACCGTGGTGCGTGAAGCCATTTCTCGGTTGCAGGCCGAAGGCCTGGTCGAAACCCGTCGTGGTATCGGTACCTTCGTTGTAGACGCCATCCCGGCAGGTGACTTCCAGAGTACCAGCCCTGGAATGGGCGATGCTTACAACGAGGTGGCGATCATCGAGCTGCGGCTTTGCCTGGAGGTCGAGGCGGCTGCCATTGCTGCCCAGCGTGCTACCGCAGGGCAACTGGCTGCCATGCGGGCGGCGCTGGATGAGGCTGTTGATACGCAGTCAGCGCCCTGCATGCGAACCGACTTCGAGTTTCACCTGCGCATAGCCCAATGCACGGGCAACAGTTTTTTCATCGACACCATGACCCACCTTGGGCATACCTTGTTGGCGGTGGCGCAGCAGGCCATGCCGGCGTGCGATGCCCAGCAGCGGGCACTGGAGGCGCTGGAGCGCGAGCAAGTGCATGCCGCGGTCACCCGCAAGGATGCCGGTGCTGCCCGTGCTGCCATGCGGCTGCATCTGGTCAACTGCCTGACACGCGCCCAGCGAAGCATCACCCAAGACGAACGGGGTGCCGAGCCGTAGGTGGCAGCACGGTGCACAGCCACACCGTATCCCCGGCCCTGGCCCGTTGCCGTGCCCTGTCGCATGTTCAGCTCCCCCGCGTTTATCGTGTCAGCCCAGCCGAAAAAGCCGCGCAATGGCCCAACGTCTGTGGCAGTGTTGGGTATCTGGCCAGCCCCCTCAGGGACCGACATGCAAACTCGCAAAACCGGTGTTCGCGCCCAACAGGCCGACCGCACCCGGGACAACATTCTCAAGGCTGCGGTGAAGGTCTTCAGCAAGGAAGGCTTCACCGGTGGGCGCATCGAGCAGATCTCCACACTGGCCAAGTCCAACGACCGGATGATCTATTACTACTTCGGCAGCAAGGAAAAGCTGTTCATCAGCGTGCTGGAGCACATCTATGCCAGCTTCAACCAGGCCGAAGCCAAGCTGCGCATCGATCTCGGCGACCCGGAACAGGCCCTGCGTGAGCTGGTGGCGTTCATCTGGGACTACTACGTGCGGCACCCCGAATTCGTCACCATTCTCGCCACCGAAAACCTGCATCAGGGCCAGCACGCGCGCAAGTCGCAGAACCTCAAGGCGCTGTCCGGCGAAGCGGTGGGCGTGCTGCGGCCGATCATTGAAGCAGGCCAGGCCAAGGGCCTGTTCCGCGACGACATCGACATCACCCACGCCTACCTGATGATTGCCTCGCTCTGCTATTTCTATAATTCCAACCGCCATACCCTCAGCTCGTTTCTGGCCGTGGACCTGGCCGACAAACAGGCCAAGGCCGACTGGCTGGCGTTTATCAGCGACCTTGCCCTGCGCGGCCTGCGCCGCTGACGCTCAGTGGCTGCCGGGGTTGGCGCGCACCTGCGCGGCCTTGGCCGCCAGCCCTTGCCAGGCCGGCTTGTCGGCAGCGAAGCGCTGGCGCAGGTAAGCTGCCAGGTCGGCGACCTGGCGGTCCGACAGGCTGTCCTTGAAGCCGGGCATGTAGCCCAGGTCACGGGTGGCCGGGGTGGCAATGCCGTGCAGCACCACGCGCAGCAGGTTGTCCGGCAGAGCGCTGTGGACGTTGCTGTTGACCGCCATCGACGGGCTGACGCCAAACAGCTTCGGCCCCAGCCCATCGCTGTGGCAGGCCATGCACGCGCCTTTGAATACCCGCTCGCCGTTGCTCAGCGACACCTGCGTGTCCACCTGGGGCGCGGCCTTGGTGGCCACTGCCTGCGGCTCGCCGTCGAGCGAGCCGAGGTAGTGGGCAATGGCACGCACGTCACGCTTTGGCAGGGTGGCCAGTTCGCTGACCACCGGGCCCATGGGGCCGGCCGCCACACCGTGCTTTTCGGAGAAGCCGGTGCTCAGGTAGCTGAACAGCTCGTCTTCGCTCCACGGCGTGGATGATTTGCCCAGCGCATTCAGGGCCGGGGCTTCCCAGCCATCGACCATGCCGCCGGCCAGGTAGCTGCTGCCGCCTTTTTCCGCCCCCATCAGGTTGCGCGGCGAGTGGCAGGCTGTGCAGTGGCCCAGGCCGTCGACCAGGTAGGCGCCGCGGTTCCACTGCGCACTGCGCTGCGGGTCGGGCTGGTATTCGCCGCGTTGCAGAAACAGCGCATTCCAGCCGGCCATGAGCGGCCGCTGGTTGAACGGGAAGCGCATCTGGTTGGCGGGTGCTTCCTGGCGTACCGGGGTCTGCGACATCAGGTAGGCATACAGCGCCTGCATGTCGGCATCGTTGATGTTGCGAAACGAGGTGTAGGGAAAGGCCGGGTACAGGTGCCGACCGTCGCGGCTGATACCTTCGCGCATGGCCCGCTCGAAGGCGCCGAACGACCAGCGGCCGATGCCGGTTTGCGGGTCGGGCGTGATGTTGGTGCTGTACAGGGTGCCGAACGGCGTTTCCATCGCCAGCCCACCTGCATTGACGTTGCCACCGTTGACCGTATGGCATACGGCGCAGTCACCGGCCGCGGCCACCTGGCGCCCGCGCTCGAGCATCGCGGCGCTCCAGCTGCCAGCGCCTGGCGGGGTTACCGGGGCGATTTCGGCGCGCCAGGGCAAGGCGGTGGCGAGTACACCCAATGCAGCGCCGAATACCCCGGCCAGCGAGCCGAACCACCACTTTGAACGTTTGGGCGTGGGCTGCGCTGGTGCATCAGGGCCCTGACGTTGGCCATCGAGGGCGGCACGCACCCGTTCTGCCGTGATCGGCAGCTCGCGAAAGCGAATGCCGGTGGCGTCAAAAATGGCATTGGCGATGGCCGCCGCGCTGGGTACCGAGGCCGACTCGCCACTGCCCATCGGCGGCTCGTGCTGGCGGGGCAGCATCATCACGTCGATGGCCGGCAGCTCGGGGAAGGTCAGGATCGGGTAGCCGCCCCATTCCTTGCTGGCCACGGTCGACTCTTCGAAGCTGACCTGCTCCTTGAGCACCCGGCTGGTGGACTGGATGACGTTGCCGTGGATCTGATGGCGCACGCCTTCAGGGTTGACCATCATCCCGGCATCGTGGCCGATCACCACGCGGGTGACGGCCACTTCACCGGTGCGCCGGTCCACTGCGACATCGGCCACCCATGCCGCCCAGGCCGCGCCAAACCCTGGGAACTTGCTATGGATATAGCGCGCGTAGGCAAAGCCCCTGCCGCGCAGCACGTCACCTTCGGCCTGCGCCTGCATGGGGCGGGTATGCGGCTGCCATTCGGCGCGTTCGGCGGTGGCCTTGACCAGGTCGATGGCGCGCGGGTCGGACAGGTGCCTGAGGCGGTATTCGACCGGGTCGACGCCAGCGGCAAAGGCCAGCTCATCGATGTACGACTCGTGGGCGAAGCTGTTGGGCATGGCCGACACGCCACGCATCCACGAGGCACGTACCAGTGGCGTCATGTCGTTTATGGTGACGCGCATGTGTTCGTAGTCATAAGGCGGTATCGAAGTGCGGTCGCCCATTTCGAACAGGGCCGGCACCGGCTCTACGGCGCCGGTCAGCAGCAGGGCCAGGGTGGGGGCGCCATTGGACGGGTAGCTGGTCTGGAAGTCATAGGCGGCCACGCTGCCATCGGCGTTCAGGCCGCCGTCGATTTCCATCAACTGCGCAGTGCCCTTGGGCTCCCACACGTGCTCCTGCTCGCGGGTCAGCTGAACCCGCACCGGGCGCTGTACCGCCCGCGACAGCAGCACCGCATCGGCGCACACGTCATCGGCGCAGTTGCGACCATAGCAACCGGCGGCCTCCATGCGAATGATCTCGATGCGGGCTTCGTCGCACGCCAGCAGCCAGGCCAGGTCGGCGCGCAGCAGGTGCGGGTTCTGCGTGCCGGACCACACGCGGATCGGCCCGTCGGTGAAATCGGCCAGCGCGCACGACGGGCCGATCGATGCGTGCAACTGGTACGGCCATAGGTAGCTGCGGCTCAGGCGCTGGCTGGCATTGGCGAGGCCACCGTCAACATCGCCCTGGTCCAGCACGGTACGTTGTACGCGCGGGTTGTCGCGGATGGCCTGGGCGACATCGCTGAGGTCGGGCAGCTTGCCTGTGAATGGCTTCCAGCTGATTTTCAGCGCCTGGGCTGCGCGGATCGCTTGCTCTTCGCGCTCGGCCACCACGCCGACAAAGTCGCGGATGACGACCACGGCCACCACGCCGGGCAAATGGGCGATGGACGATTCATCCACCGCCAGCAGGCTGTTGCCGACAAAGTCGCCACTGTCGTGGCCGGCGTAGGGCGGGCGGATCACCCGGCCGTGAAGCATGCCGGGCAGGCGCATGTCATGCACATAGGTCAGCTCGCCGGTGGCCTTGCCGGGGATGTCTACCCGTGCGGTGCTACGCCCGACCAGGCGGTAGTCCTCGATGGCTTTTAGCGGGGCATCGTCGGCAATGGGCAACTGGTGGTTTTCGCCTTGCACCAGTTCGGCAAAGCTCAGGGTGCTGCCGTTGCTGGCAATGACTGCGCCGTTTTCAATGCGCAGCGCTTCGGCCGCGCAGCCAAGCCGTTGCGCGGCCTGTTGCAACAGAAAGCGCCGCGCCGTGGCGGCCGCCTTGCGCAGTGGCACGGCAGAAATCTGCAGGGTGGCGCTGGCAATGGTCGCGCCCTGGTTGGGGGCCCGCTCGGTGTCGCCCAGCACCATGTGCACCTGGTCCATGCGCAGGTCCAGCTCCTCGGCGACGATTTGCGCCAGCGAGGTACGGATGCCAGTGCCCAGGTCGACGTGGCCGTTGAAGGCGTAGACCATGCCGTCGTCGCTGACAGCGATAAACAACGCCAGCTCGCGCGCCTTGACCACAGGGGTAACACCCTTGGCCACGGGGCCCGAGGGAGGGGTGATCTGGTCGACGATCAGCAAGACACCCGTCTTGGCCAGCAACTGGTCGCGGCTGGGCACCTGTTGTGAGTGGTTCATGCTTTCCTCCGGGTGTCGGCGGCGCGGCGCACGGCGCGCAGGATTTCGACGTGGGTGCCGCAGCGGCACAGGTTGCCGGACAGTTCGTTGCGAATCTGTTCGTCGCTGGGGGCGGGAATGCGGTCGAGCAGGGCCTTGGCGGTCATGATCATGCCGTTCATGCAGTAGCCACACTGGGCGGCCTGTTCGTCGATAAACGCCTGTTGCACCGGGTGTGGGGCGGCCTTGCTGCCCAGCCCTTCGAGGGTGGTGATATCGCGGCCCGCAGCACCGGCCAGGGGGATGACGCACGAGCGCGCGGCCACGCCGTCGATGATCACCGTGCACGCCCCGCATTCACCCAGGCCGCAGCCATATTTGGGCCCATTCAGGCACAGGTCGTTGCGCAGGATCAGCAGCAGCGGGGTGTCGGGCATGGCGCTGACTTCGACAGGCTGGCCGTTGATCCGCAGGGAGATGGTTGTTTGCATTGTTGGCTCATCTCTGGAGCTTGCTTGCGCTACCAAAGGACTCACATGGCGCGAGATTTTCGGTAAGTACTCACTACATGAAATGAGTGAGCAAGAAGCAGGCCAGAGAGGAATTTGCAGAGCGCTGTGATGGGGGGTATGGCGGAACATCATCGGCGCCTGGGCAATCGAGCGCCGCCCGCGCGGCGCTCGATCTCGAAGGCCGCGTATCTGTGACGGCAAGCGCGGCAGTTACAACCAATTTCAGCCCAGGTTCTCGTCGCTGTCGATCATCTTGCGCAGCAGGTACAAAATGGCCACGCGTTCGCCGGCATTCAGGCTGCCCATGCTCAATTCGCTGATCTGCCGGGCGCAGGGGATCATTGCGTCGAGCAAGGCCGCGCCGCTGTCGGTGAGTTCGACAATGACCTTGCGCCGGTCGCCCGGGTCTGGCGACAGCTGCACCAGTTCGCGGGTTTTCAGGCGCTCGACGATGCCGCGGATGGTGGCCTGGTCCACTGCGGTGGCCTTGATCAGTTCGGCCTGGGAGCTGGGGCCGTGGTCACGCAGGGCGCACAGGGTGACGAACTGGATCGAGGTAAGCTGCGGGTCGCAGGCCTGCTGCTGGAAGATCGCCGTGTGCCGCTGGTAGGCCTTGCGGAGCAAATGGCCGACCTGTTCGGTGACGTCATAGGGGGTGGTGTCGAGCGGGGCGCTGCTGGGTGTGGTTTTCTTTGGCATAGGATGGCTTGGGCTGGTGGAAAGGTGCTGGCCGGCCGCCAATAGCGGAGCGCCCGGCCAGTATAACCACTATCGCGCCCGCGACTCCTCTGGTGCGACCACGTCGCCGGCCAGCACCACGGCCTTGTCATCCAGATAGATATCGCAGTTGCGCAGCGGGATATCCAGGTGGCATGGGGTCTTGCGCTTGCCGCCGACCTCGGTATTGGGGCCGGTGGAGAACAGGAAGTTGCCGTAGAACGCACGGGCGTCCATGCACATGCCGTCGTTGCGGTCGTGCAGGCCCATGGCCGTCCACTGCGCGCGCGGCTGCAGGCCCCAGCCGATGTGTGAGATGCCGTATACCTCGGGGTCGTTGAAGTACCTCATGTATTCGCGCAGGTATTCGGCCTCGAAGCCGCCGTGGATACCGGTGATAAAGCCTTTTTCGATCTCCAGGGTGATGCGCTCGCGGCAGTAGTTCTTGAATGGCAGGATGATGTCGCCCACGTCCAGCACCAGCGTGCCCTCGGCGCTGTCCTCGTTGGGCCAGGTGAACAGGAAGCCGCTGGGCCAGTGATCCCAGCGCCCCGGTTCGTCAGCATAGCCGTACTCGGTCACGGCCGGGTACTGGCCGAGCGGGGCGTGAAAGTCGCTGCCAGCCTTGGACCGCACATGCATGCTACGGGCCTGCTTTAGCAGGGTTTCGGCGGCCAGCACCCGGTGTTTGTCGGCTTCGGTTGGCAGCATGCGTGCCAGCACCTCGGGTGGCTCTACGGCCAGCAGGATGCGCGTGCCAGTCTTGAGGATCTGCTCCTGCTCGGGCGAGTGCAGCAGCATCATGGTGTCGACGACCAGGTCGGCCGCTTCCAGCGCCCGCTGCGCCGCCAGGTTGCCGGTCAGCGCGGTATCGCCACAGTAGGCCGTCATGTCGTTGCCCATGGCGGTGGGGTGGTTGAACGCTGGCAACTCTACGGCATACACCTTGGCCTTCAAGCGCTGGGCGGCTTCCATGGCGGCGTTGACCGTGCGCGGGTCTGAGTAGTGGCTCTTGAGCACGGCCACGCTCTGCGTTTCATCCACACGAGACAGCTTCAGTACGTGCTCGAACATCTGGGTCAGTTGTGCATTGCTCACCGGCATCGGGGTTCTCCTGGGTGACGTTGACAGGGGTGCACCATGGCAGTGCCAGGTGCGTCATCTCGGTGCAAAACAACAGTGTGTACACCCTACTTTTGCAGATGTAAGCGCATCCGGTCAGCAAGCGCAAGTTATCTGTCACAACGTTACCTATCCACACAGTGCTCAATATTTTCGGTAGCAAGGCGCCGAATGTACTTTCGCCTGGCTGTTTTAAAAATATTTTCACAGGCCTCTTTCCAAAAGTGATTTGTAGCGTATACGCTCTAAATCGTCAGGCGGTCGAACCGCTGGCCACACATCAGAACAAGAGGAGACATACCCATGCGGGGTAGGCAGAAAATCGCAATCGTCGGTGCAGGTCTGGGTGGGGCAGCCGCCGCCACGTTGCTGCAGCAGGCCGGGTTCGATGTCGAAGTGTTCGAGCAGGCGCCGGCGTTCACCCGCCTTGGGGCAGGCATTCATATCGGCCCTAATGTGATGAAGATCTTCCGCCGCATGGGGCTGGAGCAGAAGCTGGAGCTGATGGGCTCACACCCGGACTTCTGGTTCAGCCGCGATGGCAACAGCGGTGATTACCTGGCGCGTATCCCGCTGGGCGAGTTTGCCCGGCGCGAGTACGGCGCTGCCTATATCACCATCCACCGTGGCGACCTGCATGCCCTGCAGATCGAGGCAATCAAGCCGGGCACCGTGCACTTCGGCAAGCGCCTGGAAACGATTGTCGACGAAGGCGACCAGGTACGCCTGACCTTTGCTGACGGTACCCACACCGTGGCCGACATCGTCATTGGGGCCGACGGCATTCACTCGAAGATCCGTGAAGAGCTGCTGGGGGCTGAAGCGCCGATCTACAGCGGCTGGGTGGCGCACCGGGCGCTGATCCGTGGCGTGAACCTGGCGCAACATGCCGATGTGTTCGAGCCTTGCGTCAAATGGTGGTCCGAGGACCGCCACATGATGGTCTATTACACCACCGGCAAACGCGACGAGTACTACTTCGTCACCGGTGTGCCACATGAGGCGTGGGACTTCCAGGGTGCGTTCGTCGACAGCAGCCAGGAAGAAATGCGCGCGGCCTTCGAAGGCTACCACCCAACCGTGCAGAAGCTGATCGACGCTACCGAGTCGATTACCAAGTGGCCGCTGCGCAACCGCAACCCGTTGCCGTTGTGGAGCCGTGGCCGCCTGGTGTTGCTGGGCGATGCCTGCCACCCGATGAAGCCACACATGGCCCAGGGGGCGTGCATGGCCATCGAGGACGCGGCCATGCTGACCCGTTGCCTGCAAGAGACCGGGCTGTCCGACCACCGCACGGCGTTTGCGCTTTATGAGGCCAACCGCAAGGAGCGGGCATCGCAGGTGCAGGCGGTGTCGAACGCCAACACCTTCCTCTACAGCCAGGAAGACCCGGCCTGGGTCTACGGTTACGACCTGTACGGGCAGGCGCTGAAAAGCGGGGAGGCAGCATGAGCACCTTCGTCGCTGGCGGTAACGTCAGCGCCAATGGCATCCGCCAGCACTACCTGCGCTATGGCGGCAAGGGCCACGCGTTGATCCTGGTGCCGGGCATCACCAGCCCGGCGATTACCTGGGGCTTCGTCGCCCAGCGCCTTGGGTTGTACTTCGACACCTACGTGCTGGATGTGCGCGGGCGCGGCTTGTCTTCAAGCGGCCCCGAACTGGACTACGGCACCGACGCCTGTGCTGCGGACATTCCGGCTTTTGCCGCAGCGCTGGGCCTGGACAGTTACCACCTGGTCGGGCACTCGATGGGCGCGCGCTTTGCCATTCGCGCGGCGGCCCAGGGAGCACCGGGGCTGCAGCGGCTGGTGCTGGTAGACCCGCCAGTGTCCGGGCCGGGCCGGCGTGCCTACCCGAGCAAGCTGCCGTGGTATGTGGATTCGATCCGCCAGGCCACTGTGGGCATGAACGGCGACGACATGCGCGCCTTCTGCGCTACCTGGAGCGACGAGCAGCTGGCGCTGCGCGCCGAATGGCTGCACACCTGTTACGAGCCAGCGATCGTGCGGGCCTTCGATGATTTCCACGACGTGGATATCCACCAGTACTTGCCCGCAGTGCGCCAGCCGGCATTGCTGATGGTGGCCGGGCGGGGCGGGGTGATCGAGCCCCGTGACATCGCCGAAATTCGCGAGCTCAAGCCGGATATCCAGGTCGCGCGCGTGGACAACGCCGGCCACATGATCCCTTGGGATGACCTGGACGGTTTCTTTGCCGCCTTTGGCGACTTCCTCGACCAACCCCTCGTCTGACGGAGCACGAGACATGACCAAGCTATACCGCATCGGCCAGATCGTGCCGAGCTCGAACACCACGATGGAAACCGAAATCCCGGCGATGCTCAATGCCCGCCAGGCGATCCGCCCCGAGCGCTTCACCTTCCATTCCAGCCGCATGCGCATGAAGCAGGTGAAGAAGGAAGAGCTGGCCGCCATGGACGCCGAGTCCGACCGCTGCGCCGTGGAGCTGTCCGACGCCAAGGTCGATGTGCTGGGCTACGCGTGCCTGGTGGCGATCATGGCCATGGGCCTGGGCTATCACCGCCAATCGGAAAAGCGCTTGCGGCAGGCTACCGCCGACAATGACGCACTGGCACCGGTGATCACCAGCGCCGGGGCGCTGGTGGAGGCCTTGCATGTGATGAAGGCCAAGCGCATTGCCATCGTCGCGCCGTACATGAAGCCGTTGACCGAGCTGGTGGTGAACTATATCCGCGAGGAAGGCTTCGAGGTGCAGGACTGGCGCGCGCTGGAAATCCCTGACAACCTCGCCGTGGCCCGCCACGACCCGGCCAACCTGCCAGGCATCGTCGCCGGCATGAACCTTGAGGGCGTCGATGTGGTGGTGCTCTCGGCCTGCGTGCAGATGCAATCGCTGCCGGCCGTGGCCAAGGTTGAGGCGCAAACCGGCAAGCCGGTGGTGACCGCTGCCATCGCCACCACCTACGCCATGCTCAAGGCGCTGGACCTGGAGCCGGTCGTGCCGGGCGCCGGTGCCCTGCTGTCGGGCGCCTACTGAAATTGGGGGACGGACATGAGCGACGCACAAAGCGCACGTGACAACTACCAGGGCGTGTGGGGCCAGCGCATCGGCTTTGGCCGCAAGCCGGCCCTGCTGATGATCGACTTCATGCAGGGCTACACCACCCCCGGCGCACCGCTGTACGCCCCGGGCGTGGTTGCGGCGGTCGAGCAGGCCGCCGGCCTGCTGGCGCTGGCCCGCGACTGCGGTACCCTGGTGGTGCATACCAACATCCGCTACCAGCCGCCGCATTTTGCTGACGGCGGCGTGTGGGTGCGCAAGGCGCCGGTGATGAAGGACATGGTCGAAGGCAACCCGCTGGCGGCGTTCTGCGAGGCCGTTGCGCCACAGGTAGGGGAGGTGGTGCTGAGCAAGCAGTACGCCAGTGCCTTCTTCGCCACCAGCCTGGCCCCGCTGCTGCATGCTCAAGGCGTGGATACCGTGGTGCTGGCCGGCTGCTCGACCAGCGGCTGCATCCGCGCAAGTGCGGTGGATGCCATGCAGCACGGGTTTCGAACCATCGTGGTGCGCGAGTGCGTCGGTGATCGCCACAACGACCCGCATGAAGCCAACCTGTTCGACATCGACAGCAAGTACGGCGATGTCGTCACCCGGCAGGACGCCATGCAGCAACTCAGGCACCTGGCCGGCTGAGTGCCGGGCAGCCCTTACCCATAACAATCAAGGAACGGTGCGGGAAGCCCGTCCATGACCGCCTGCTGTCCGGGCGGTCGCCCCGCAGGAGCACTCGGGGTCTTCAGGCGCTGCCCAGGCACGCCGCGTATAGTGCGCGGGGTGCCCGGCGCGTCGAACACTGCTGGCCTTAAAACAACCACAAAGTCGCCCGCCAGGAGACAGGAAATGCCAATTGCGAATGCAACCACGGTCCACAGTGACATCGACCATGGCACGAAAGCGCTGTACAGCAAGATCACCTGGAGGCTCATCCCCTTCCTGTGCTTCTGCTACCTCGCAGCTTATCTGGACCGCATCAATGTCGGCTTCGCCAAGCTGCAGATGCTCGAAGACCTGCAGTTCAGCACAGCGGCCTATGGCCTGGGTGCCGGGCTGTTCTTCGTCGGCTATATCATTTTCGAAGTGCCGAGCAACCTGATCCTGCAGCGCGTTGGCGCCAAGCTGTGGATCGCCCGCATCATGATCACCTGGGGCCTGCTGTCGGCGTGCACCATGTTCGTCAGCACCACCACGCAGTTCTACATCCTGCGTTTCCTGCTCGGCGCGGCTGAGGCCGGCTTCCTGCCGGGCGTGCTGTTCTACCTGACCATGTGGTACCCCACCTACCGGCGCGGGCGCATCATTGCCCTGTTCATGATCGGGCTGCCATTGTCGAGCGTGATCGGCGGGCCGATTTCTGGCTGGATCATGGGCAATTTCGACCAGGTGCATGGCCTGCACGGCTGGCAGTGGCTGTTTTTGCTGGAGGCGATCCCCAGCGTGCTGCTGGGCATCCTCACATTCTGGGCATTGCCCAACCACTTCCAGCAGGCCAAGTGGCTGTCGGCTGAAGACAAGGCCCAACTGGCGGCAGACCTGGCCGCCGACGATGCCGAGGGCAAGGACAGCAAGCACAGCTTCCGTGACGGCTTTTTCAACCTGAAGGTATGGATGCTGGGGGGCATCGACTTTTCGATTTTGCTCAGTGCCTACGCCATGGGGTTCTGGATGCCGACCTTCATCCGCGATGCGGGCGTCAGCGACACCTTCCACATCGGCTTGCTCACGGCCATTCCGAGCCTGGCCGCCCTGGCCGGCATGCTGATGATCGGGGCCAGCTCCGACCGCCACCGTGAGCGCCGTTGGCACATCATCGTGCCGTTCATCATTGGTGCAATTGCCATGGCCAGCAGCACCTTGTTCAGCCAGAACCTGGTGATGACCGTGGTGCTGTTCGCCATTGCCTCGGCAGCGATCATCGGCGCGGTGCCGGTGTTCTTCAGCCTGCCGGCCACCTTCCTTAAAGGTACTGCAGCCGCCACCGGCTTTGCCCTGGCCTGTTCGGTCGCCAACATCGCGGGCCTGGTGAGCAACTCACTGATGGGCGTGGTCACCGACCTTACCGGGACCTCGCACGCTGCCCTGTGGGTATTTGCCGGGTGCCTGATCCTCAGCTGCTTCCTGGTCATCGCCTTGCCGGCGAAGCTGGTCAACCGCTAGCGGCCCAGCGTTTCAAGCAACGGCAGGGCAGGCGGGCCGGGTGCCCGCCTGCCGCCCCCCCTCTCGCTGCAACCCCACGTGGGTGGCCATACATGGCCGCCGCGCCGGGTTGCTGTTGCCCGAATCCAGGAGTAGCCCCATGCAAGGTTTCACTGCACCGCGTTTTTCTTCGTCTGCGCGTCTGGCCGGCGGTTGTATTGCCGCCGCATTGTGTGCGGAGGCCTCGGCAGAAGAGGCCGGTTTTATCGAAGGTGCTCGCGCCACGCTGCAGGCGCGCAATTACTTCTTCAGCCGCGACTATGCCGATATCAAGGGTGCCAGCACCCAGTCGCGTACTCAGGAATGGGCGCAGGGTTTCATCCTCAATGCCAGTTCCGGTTATACCCAGGGCACCGTTGGCATCGGTGTGGATGTTATCGGCCTGCTCGGTTTCAAGCTCGACAGCAGCCCGGCGCATGCCAGGTCCGGGTTGCTGCCCAGCCTGGACAGCGGCAAGTCGGCGGACGAATACAGCCGGCTTGGGGCGGCGATCAAGTTCAAGGTGTCGCAAACCGAGCTGAAGGTGGGCGAGTTGATGCCCAACCTGCCTGTGCTGCTGTTCAGCGACTTGCGTCTGCTGCCGCCCACCTACCAGGGCGCGATGCTGGAGTCGCGCGAGTTTGCCGGGTTGACACTGAGTGCCGGCCAGTTCCGCTCCACCAGCCTGCGCGACTCCTCCAACAGCCAGAAGATGTACGCGCTGGTCAACGACCCGATCAACCCGGCGCGGCTGGCGCGTTTTACCAGTGATCGCTTCAACTACGTTGGCGCCGACTATGCCTTCAACGATAACCGCACCAGCGTTGGCCTGTGGCAGGCGCAGTTGGAGGATGTCTACCAGCAGCGGTTTTATAGCTTCAAGCACGCCGAGCCGGTCGGGGACTGGACGCTGGGGGTGAACGCCGGCTACTTCGATGCCCGCGAGGACGGGCGCAAGATCGCCGGCGATTATGACAACCATGCGTTGTTCAGCCTGTTCTCGGCCAAGACCGGCGGGCATACCTTTTACGCGGGCTACCAGCAGATCGGCGGCGAGGACGGTTTTATCCAGGTGGGAGCCAACACCAACCCGATGGGTAATACGCTGCCGACTTATGAGTTTTCCGCGCCGGGCGAACGCTCGTGGCAGGTGCGGCATGATTACAACTTTGTCGCCTTGGGGCTTCCGGGCCTGACGTCGACCCTGCGTTATGTGAAGGGGCGGGATGTAGACACCGGGCTGGGCTATGAAGGGCGTGACCGCGAGCGCGATCTGGACTTGGCCTACGTGGTACAGAGTGGGCCGCTGGCCGGCCTTGGGGTACGGGTGCGCAACGTGATGGCGCGCTCCAATTACCGGACCGACATCGACGAGAACCGGTTGATCCTCAGTTACACAGTCAAACTGTTCTGAAGTGATTGCCCGAGCTGCGCGCTTTTGCAGGAGCCGCGTTGTATCGCGACAGGGCTGCTCCTGCAAGGCTGGGCATACTTTGTGGGAGCAGCAGCGGTCACTGCAAGGTCACGGGCCTCAGGCTATCCGGCAACTGCCTGATAGCCGCCTCAATCCGTGCAATAGGGCCAGCGAGGCGGTCCGCTTCCTGGTCTTTGCCCTCACTTCTCAGGCGGTCACACTCAAGACGCAGGTCGAGCAATTTTTTCTGTAGCTTCAGGGCCGAAGTGTTGAACGGGTCCATGCTTTTCTCACGCTGTAGGCTTCCGTGCCGTTGTAGGAAAAATGGACCGTAGCAGCTCGGATTTGCTGGAGAAACTGATGTTTCATACAGGTGATTCCCAGTGCCGCGATTCTTCCTACAGCGCAGAGTAAACAATCCTACAAACTACGTTTCAATTCATGTGCTCCCGATTGCGCTCAACTTCCCGCCCCAGCTGGGTGCATTCACCCTTCGAGGGGCAGGCCACCCGGCGTGGTTGCAATCGGAGCCTTTAGTCCTTTTTGAAATCTCATGTAGCAATTGTCGCCCTGCAGGTCAGTGACCATCGGCGCAAAAGCTGCAGCAACTGACCTCATAAGCGCTGCCCGCCCCGGTCGTTGAAAGTTTAAGCAATAAGCACCATGAAGAATCTGCACAGTGCATCTGATCCGCTTTTTTTCCACAAACCTGAATCTGTAACCGTATCAGCCCAAGCCTGACAATAAGCCCATTCCCGCATCAAAACTGTAGAGGTTCCAATGGGCAAGCTGGCGCTGTTCCTGGGTGGTTTTCTGCTGCTGACCATTCTGATTGGTATTCTTGGCACCATTCCGCCAAGCTGACTGCAACTGCGTTTTCCCTCCGCGGCCCGTCTATTTCAAGTGGCGGGCCCAATCCCTGACCAATTGGCCAGTATTCTCCCTTCCTGCACTGCTGGACCAGCGGTAGGTGCAAGTCATTCTCAAGTGCAAAAGCCTCGTGTAGTCTCCCGCCGCCGCTCATTCGGGCCGGTCATTTTGCCTTGGAGTCGATACATCAATGGAATACAAGAAAGGCACTTCAGCCGTGCTGGAGTGGCGTAGCCGTTTTCTTGCTGAAGGTACACTTGATGAGCAGGTTTATGACCAGGCACTGCGCGATGCCTTGCTGTTGGAGCAGGCTGGAGTGATCAGTACGTCGGAGTGGATCGAGCTGGTCAAGCTGGCAAACACCGCGTTGCTGGTTGTGCGATAAGTCGTTCTTTGCGTTGGGAAATCTGTCCACAAAAAACGTGGGTAGGTCTGTGGATAAAGTGCTGAAAGCCAAGCCCGCTGCGGTCTCTGTTAAATTGAGCAGAAATTGAACAGTCATTTCAGGGGGCTGTTTCAGCAGGCGAGGCCGGCGCGGCGCAACGCCGTCAGCAAGTCGCGCACCCGCGCTGGCAGCTCGCCGGCAGGGTACACGGCATGCATTTGCGGGTCCTGGCCGCTGCTGGAAGTCAGGCGGTAGTGCGGGCACACGCGCACCAGCCGTCCGGCCCTGACCTGCGCTTCGCCAACCCAGGCAGCCAGGCGGGCGATGCCTGCGCCGGCCAGGGTGCTGTGGTACACCGCGTCACCTGAGTCCAGGCGCAACCTGGGCCTTGGGCGCAGGCTGGTGATCTGGCCGTCGCGGTAAAAATGCCAGGCCTTGAGGATGCGCGGGGCGGTGTGCAGGATCAATGCATGCCCTTCGAGGTCTTCCGGTTGCTGTGGCGTGCCGGCCACGGCCAGGTACGCCGGGCTGGCATACAGGTGGCGCTGGTAGGCCCACAGCGGGTAGCCGATCAGCTCGCTTGATTGCGGGAAGGCCCCACGCACCACGAAATCGAACTTGCCTTGCAGCGGGTCGAGGGTTTCGTCGCAGTACTTTATGTCCAGGGTCACCCCGGGGTGGCAGCGGGAGAACTCGGCAAGCACCTGTGGCAATACATGTTCACCCAGCAGTTGCGGTACGGCAAAGCGTATCCAGCCTTGGGCGCTGCCGCTGAGCGCGGCCAACGCGTCGGCAGCATCACGTTGCACATCCAGCAAACGTTCGGCATGGGGCAACAGGCGCTCGCCGGCTTCGGTGAGGGTTACGGCGTTGGCGTTGCGGTTGAGCAGCTTGCTGGCGGCGTTGTCTTCCAGGGTTTGTACCGCGCGGGTTACCGCACTGGGCGAGCGCCCCAGTGCACGTGCGGCGGCCACGAAGCTGCGCTTGTGGGCCACGCTGACGAACGCCTGGATTTCCCGCAACATGTCCAATGCCATTGCCTGCTCCTTGTTGCAGTTTTTGCAATATGGCATTTCAACACATGCGCGGCACTTTGATTAGCCTTGCAGGCGTCTTCACTGCCTGGAACCGCGTCATGATGGATATTGCTGTGCTTTCTGTGTTCGCCTTTGCCGCTGGGCTGATCGACGCCGCAGTGGGGGGCGGGGGGTTGATCCAGATCCCGGCCTTGTTCAACGTGCTGCCTACCGCGCAACCAGCGGCCTTGCTCGGCACCAACAAGCTGGCGTCGGTCTGTGGGACGGCCTTCGCGGCGCGCTCGTTCATTCGCAAGGTGACGCTGGATTGGGGGCTTATCGTGCCAGCGGCGCTCAGCGCCTTTGTCATGTCGTTCGCTGGGGCTGCCACGGTGTCACTGGTACCGCCCAGTGTGATGCGCCCGGCAGTGCTGGTGCTGATCGTGCTGATGGCCATCTATACCTTCTGCAAGAAGGATTTCGGCACCCTGCACAAGCCCGCGCAGATCGGCCGCAAGGAGCAATGCCTGGCGGTGCTGATCGGCGGTGCGATCGGCTTTTACGATGGCCTGTTCGGTCCAGGCACCGGCAGCTTCCTGATCTTTCTGTTCATCCGCTTCTTTGCGTTGGACTTCCTGCACGCTTCGGCCTCGGCCAAGGTGGTGAACATTGCCACCAACCTGGCGGCGCTGGTGTTCTTCGTGCCCTCGGGCAACGTGCTGTATGCCATTGCCCTGCCCATGGCTGCGTGCAATGTGCTGGGGGCTCTTACCGGCACCTGGCTGGCGGTACGCAAGGGCGCAGGCTTTGTGCGCGGGCTGTTCCTGATACTGCTGTGCGTGTTGATCGCCAAGCTATCGTGGGACTTGCTGGTTGCGTGACTCAGCCTCCTGGCGCTGTGCTTCGGCCTGCTCGACGCGGTTGCGGCCATGGGCCTTGGCCCGGTACAGCGCCTGGTCGGCACTTGCCAGCAACGCGTCCAGGCTGGGGGCCGGGATATTGGCGTCGCAGCCGGCCAGGCCGATACTCACGGTGATCTGCAGGCGCTGGTCGGCCTGCACCACGTGCAGGTCCTGTATGGCACGGCGCAGGCGTTCGGCGGTGAACTTGGCACGTTCAGGCGCAAGCCCCGGGAGGATGACGACGAACTCCTCGCCGCCCAGCCGCGCGAGCAGTTCATCGTTGTGCAACTGGTCCTGCAGGGTGCTGGCAAACTGGCGCAGCACCTGGTCACCGACCCCGTGGCCATGGGCATCGTTGATCGATTTGAAGTGGTCGATATCCAGCATCATCAGGGTTAGCGGCAGCGCCTGGGCATGCTGCTGGCGGCTGTCCAGCAATGCGTTGGCGCGGCGGGTGAAGGCACTGCGGGTGAGCACGCCGGTAAGGTGGTCGATGGTGGCCTGATGCGCCAGGCGCGCCATCAGGCTGCGGTTGGCCTGGCTGACACAGGCCACCACCAGCGGGCCGAGCACCAGCATCGCAATGCCCAGGCGCGCCGACATCAGCGTGGTCACACCGGGCTCGCTTTGCGGCACGCTGAAGTGCATGAGGTTTTGCGCCACCGCCACAATCAAGGTACTGCCAGCGGTAAGTGTCAGCAGCGAAACCATGAACGGCGAGTAGGTCCACGCACACCACAGCAAGGCGGCAATCGGGAAGGCAATGGCACCGGGGCCGCCAAAGGCAATGCTGACCGCCAGCGAGGCCAGCAGCATCAGCAGGGGCGCCAGGCGGATGGCTTGGGCGCCACCCCGCACCAAAGCCCGCGCCGAGGGTGCTGTAAGCAGCACCGGCAGTACCAGCACGCTGGTCGAAAACTGTTCGCTGAACCAGGCGAGCCAGGTGGCACGCAGGGATTGCTCGAACCAAGGTGCGGCCATGACCGCTGCCATGCTGGCCGCCACCATGGCGGCGGCGGCACAGGCGGCAAACACGCTGAGTACGCCGTGCGGGGTGCGCATGCGCCGGTGCAGCCGCGGCAAACGCGATAGCAACTGCCAGAGGGTAACCACCACGCCAAGATTGCACAGGTTGAACCACAGGGCCGGCACCCAGGCACTGCCACACAGCAGGTCGGCACCGACCATGGCCAGCCAGACCAGGCTGAAGCCGGTCAGCGTGGCCTGGCGCGGGTAGCGCAGCAGCACGCCGGCCAACACAGCATTTACTGGCCAGAACAGCGACAGCGATTCGATCGGGCGTGCCAGGATACCGCCCAGGGTGAGGGCAAAGGTCAGGCAAAACAGAACGACATAAGGCAACAAGCGCGATTGGGCTGGAAAAACCATGAACTCGACCGGCAAGCGGAAACGAAATCCAGGACAACGCCTTGAAGCACCTGGGGCAATAGCCCGCAGTGTGTTTCGTCAGGCCACTTGATGTCAATCTGCCGCGATCGGTCGAGATAATGTCAAATTGCCTTTAGTCTATAGCGCTTTTCTCATAGCCCGAAGAACCACGGCACCATCACGACGGTGACCAACATCACCAGCACGGTGAAGGGCACGCCAATTTTGACGAAATCAGCGAAGCGGTATTGCCCCGGGCCCAGCACCAGTGTGTTGACCGGGGATGACACCGGTGTCATGAACGCCGCCGATGCGGCCAGCGCCACGGTCATGGCAAACGGGTAGGGCGACATGCCCAGCTGCGCTGCGGTGCTGACAGCCACGGGTGCCATCAGTACCGCAGTGGCCGTGTTGGAAATGAACAGGCCGATCACCGCTGTAACGGCGAACAGGCAGGCAAGAATGGCACTGGGGCCGGCACCACCCAGTACGCTTACCAGCCCACCCACCGCCAAATCGATGCCACCGGTTTTCTGCAGTGCCTGGGCGAATGGCAGCATGCCGACGATCAGCACCAGGCTTTGCCAATGAATGGCTTTATAAGCGCTGTTCATGTCGATACAGCGGCCGGCCCCCATCAGCAGGCAACCGATCAGCGCCGCGATGACATTGGGCACGGCACCGCTGACCATCAGCCCGACCATTACCGCCAGGCTAAGCAATGCCTGCGGCGCGCGGGTGCGGGCTGGCGCGACCTGATCGATCTCGGCGGGCAGGCTCAATACCAGAAAGTCTTTGGGCTGGCTTTGCAACTGGCGTACCGCCTTCCACGGGCCGACCACCAGCAGGGTATCGCCAAGGCGCAGTTTTTCGTCTACCAGTTGCTCTTCGATTGCCGCCTGTTCGCGGCGCAGGCCGACCACGTTGAGGCCGAAGCGGGTGCGGAAGGCCAGTTCGAGAACGCTCTTGCCGATCAACTGCGAGCCCGGCGGCAGCGAGACCTCGGCCATGCCCAGCTCCTGGGACTGGTCGATGAAATAGGCCGCCTTGAAGTGCAGGGGCTCCAGTTGCATGGTCTGGCACAGGCTGCGCAGGTTGTCGCGGTTGGCGAACAGGTCGAGCAGCAGCACATCGCCCTGGTGCAGTACGGTGTTGGAGTCGGCGCCGATCACCCGTGTGGTGAACTTGTGCTGGCGCTCGATGCCGATCACGTTGGCGCCGTGCCGGGTGCGCAACTCCAGCTCGCCGAGGGTATGGCCGATCAGCGGTGAATCAGGGCGTATGCGCAGGCGCCGTTCACGGCCGTTGAGCTTGTAGTCCAGCACCAGGTCCAGCAGTGTCCGGCGGGTTTCCACGCGGCCGTCCTTGCGCACTTCGCCGTTCAGCCAGTGCCGGGTCAGCAGCATGTAGCCGATCCCCAGCACCAGCACCACCAGGCCGAAAGGGGTAAAGCTGAAGAAACTGAAGCCCGCTTCGCCATTGCGCACCAGCTCGCTGTGCACCACCACGTTGGGCGGTGTGGCCACCAGGCTGAGCATGCCACTGATCAGCCCGGCAAATGCCAGTGGCATCATCAGACGGCTGGGCGACAGCTGCAGGCGCGCGGCAATGCTCAGCACTACCGGGATGAAAATGGCCACCACACCGGTGGAGCTCATCATCGACCCCAGCCCGGCCACGGCCACCATCAGCAGCACCAGCAGACGTGTTTCGCTATTGCCGGCCCGCTCGCTCATCCATTCGCCGATGCGGTAGGCAATGCCGGTGCGCACCAGGCCTTCGCCGATCACGAACAGGGCGGCGATCAGTACCACGTTGGGGTCGCTGAAGCCGGCCAGGGCCTGCTCAACGGTGAGGATGCCGAGTAGGGGCAGGGCGAGGATCACCATCAGCGCGACCACGTCCATGCGTGGGCGATTGATGATGAACAGGGTAACGACGATGGCCAGCAGGCCGAGGACCCAGAGCAGATCTTGGTTCATGGGGAGGGGGTGTTCCTTCACACGGGGCACGATAGACAGTAGCAGCCAGTGTGCCAGTTCGTGATGAAGGGGGTGTTGATGTGCTGCAACAAAAAGGGCCGCTATACGGCCCTTGAGTCAGGTAATCAGTGACGGTGACGGCGGTGCTTTTTGTTGCCGCGGTTGTCGTCACCCAGGTGGTTGCCGAGGGCCCCACCGGCTGCGCCGCCCAGGCCAGCACCGACCGTGGAGCCGGTCTTGCCGCCCACCGCGCCGCCTAGCAGCGAGCCGCCAGCCGAGCCCAGGCCACCGCCGATGGCGGCTTCGGTACGATTGCCCTTGCGTGCACCTACCGCGCTGCCGGCTGCGCCGCCCACGCCAGCACCGATGGCCGCGCCGGCCTTGCCGCCGAGTTGTTGACCAACAACGTTACCCAGCACACCACCCAGGCCACCGCCAATGGCGGCAGTACCGTCGCCGGCGAAAGCGCCCTGGCACAGCAGCAGGCCGAGGGCTAGGGAAGGCAGAGTCAGACGCATGATACGAACCTCAAAGGAATCATCAGGTTAAGGTGCCGCGCAACGGGCGGCAGGTCAGGGGTGCAAAGACGCTTCAGCGGTAGTCGCGGTCACCGCGGTACTGACGATTGTCATCGTCATCGCGGTCATGCCGATGGTGGTGGCGATGGCCACGGTCGCGGTCACGCCAGCCATCGTCGTCATCATGGTAGCGATGGCTGTGACAGCCTGCGGTCAGCAGGACTGCAGCAATCAGCGAAAGGCTTGCAAGGCGGGTCATCACGATATAGGTCCTTGATCCGCAAAGGTTTACGGGGCACTTGCTGAGACTGGGAATGATCCATTTGGTTTCCCGGGCAGGCAAAAATTTGTCGCGCCAGTGATGGGCGGCGTGCTTGCAGGCTGTTGTTCTGTCCCATTCGGTCATGGTCGAGTGCGCCATGGCCCTCTAGACTGTGGGGTAAGCCGCAGCGAAGACGGCAATCTGCCACTCGGTGAATCACGATGATCGCCCACACCCCCACGTTGTTTGCCGCCGTTGCCTTGGTCGCAACCATTCTGGCTTTCTGCCTGTTGCTGGTGGGGCGTAGCAACCGCCGTGACAACCTGCTGCTAACGGGTTGCGGGCTGCTGGTGCATGCCCTGGCTTATGTCTGCTACACCGTCTATGCCCAGGCCCCGCTGTGGGTCAGCTATGGTCTGGGCAACAGCTTGCTGTCGCTGGCCCTGGCGTTCTACACCGCCAGCTTGTTCCGGGTGCGTGAGCAGGTGGTGCCCTGGCGTGTCATCTTCGTCATTCCTGCCTGCATGCTGGGGGGGCTGGTGCTGCTGCTCGATACGCTGGAGCCGCGCATGCTGCTGGCGACGCTGGTATTGATGCTGCAGTGCTCGATGATCCTTTACTGGGCGTGGCGCCATGCCGAACGGCCGGGCAGGGCCCACCTGCTGCTGCAGATCGGTGCGCTGATCAGCCTGGTCGGCCTGGGTATGCGTGTGGTGGCGGTGGCCAATGGCACGGCAGTGGAAATGCGTTATGACACCAGCAACCTCAAGCAGAGCATTTCCGTGGCAATCGGCACGGCGACGGTAATGATGTATTCGATCGGGCTGGTGCTGATGGCCAAGGAGCGTAGCGAGTCCCGCTTGCAGCACCTGGCCCTGCACGATGTGCTGACCGGCACATTCAACCGCAGGGCGATCCTGGACCGGTTTGCGGTGGAACTGGACCGTGCTCGCCAGCAACAGGCCAGCCTGGCCGTGGCAATGATCGACATCGACCATTTCAAACGCATCAACGACCTGTATGGGCACCTGGCTGGCGACGAAGTGCTGTGCCATTGCGTGCGCCAGTTGCAGCAGCGGCTGCGTCAGGGTGACAGCCTGGGCCGTTATGGTGGTGAGGAATTCCTGCTGTTGTTGCCGGGCACTGACCGCAGCGGGGCGATGGCTGCGCTGCAAGGCCTGCGCGAGGCTATTGCGCGCAGCCCGGCCCGTTTTGCCGATGACCAGATCGAACTGCGCTTCAGCGTGGGCCTGTGGTGTGGCGTACCAGGTCCCAAAGATAGCACCGCCAACCTGCTGGCCCAGGCGGATGCCGCGCTGTACCAGGCCAAGGCCGCCGGGCGCAACACGGTGCACATGGCGGCATTGATCCAGGCGGGTTGAATCAGGACGCCGGCTGGATCGCCAGTACTACACCGTTGGTGATCTGCACCAGCACGTAGTGCTCGCCCATGCGTACCCAATGGCTTTCTTTCTCGGGGGCGGGCAGGCCTTTGGCTTTCCAGTCCTTGATGGCCTGCTCGTCACGTTTGTACTGGTCCGGTGCCTTGTCGCCCACTTCAAGCGTGCGGTTGTGGGTTTCCGGGGCGGTGATGCTTTCTTCGCTGGAGGGCGCGGCGCTGACGGCCAGGGGCAGGCAGGGCAGGGCGGCAAGTAGCAGATAGTGAAGCTTCATGTGGTGCTCCTTATGGCGGCGTACCTTATCTGCGACAGCGGCATGTGCGTGACAATTCACTCGCAATGCCCGCGAGTGCTAGAGTCGCATCTTTTTCGATACCCTGAGGATGGAACATGCGTGCGATTTTGCCGATGGCCGCGGCGCTGATGCTGGTCGGTTGTGCTTCTGCGACCATGGAGACGGCCCGCGGCGGCAAGCCGACTGCGCAGCTCGATTCAAGCAAGGCGCCGGAGCTGGTGGCGCAGTGTATCCAGTTCAGCTGGCAGGAAGAGAAGGTGTTCGGCGATGATGCCAGTGGCTACCTGCAACCGCGCAAGCAGGGCGGGTTCACCGTGTATACCCGTGAGGCAGAGGCGTTTGTGGATGTCTATCCACAGGCAGGCGGGGCTCGGGTGGATTACTACGCACAGAAAAACGACGGCGTGGCGCTGCAGCGCCGGGCAGCGGCGGCGACCTGTTTGTAAAGGCCGCAGCCTGTATTGGCTTCATCGCCGGCCTGTAGGGGCGGCCAGTGCAGTCCAGTTATTGCTCAGTGGGTGCTTTGCGGGCTTTACAATTTTTAGCAAGGCAGTGGTGTCTTAGAGGGGCAGGTGGCGGCTAGCATGAACCGTTACCACTCAAGGAAGGCACCATGGACCGTTCACTGCAACTCAACCGCAGCAGTTGGGACGAACGCGCCCCGCTGCACGCTGCCTCGAAGGACTACGAAGTCGAGACTCTCGTCCAGCGCCCTGGGCACCTGTCCGAAACCGTGCGCTTCGATTTGCCTTTGCTCGGCGACATCAATGGGCTGAGGACCGTCCACCTGCAGTGCCACATTGGCACCGACACCCTATCGCTGGCGCGCCTTGGCGCCAAGGTCTGCGGCCTGGACTATTCCGCGGCTTCGCTGGCCGAGGCACGGGTACTGGCCGAGCGTTGTGCGGTGGCCATCGAGTATGTCGAGTCTGACGTCTATGCCGCCGACACGGTACTGCCGGCAGGCACGTTCGACCTGGTCTACACCGGTATCGGCGCGCTGTGCTGGTTAGCCCGCATCGAGCCGTGGGCGCGTGCGGTCGCGGCGCTGCTGAAACCGGGCGGGCGGTTATTCCTGCGCGATGGGCACCCGATGCTGATGGCCGTCAATGAAGACCACCAGGACCGCCTGCAGCTCGAATACCCGTACTTCGAGCACGAAGCCCCGACGGTGTGGCACAACGACCAGACCTATGTCGAGACTGAAGAGCGCCTTGCCCACACTGAAACCCACGAATGGAACCACGGCTTGGGTGAAGTGGTTACTGCCTTGCTGGCGCATGGGCTGCAACTGACGGTGCTGGTCGAGCACCAGAGCATCCCTTGGGAGGCCCTACCGGGGCAGATGGTCAAGGGCAGCGATGGCGAGTATCGCTTGCGCGAGCAGCCTGCACGCCTGCCCCTGAGCTACAGCTTGGTGGCGGTCAAGGCCTGATCAGGAAAGGAACCCGCCGTCGACGTTGAGTGCCGTGCCAGTGGTGTAGCTGGACGCATCGCTGGCCAGGTACAACACCGCGCCGGCCATTTCCTTGGGGTCGGCTACGCGCTTGAGTGGGATCTGCTGCAGTGCGGCGTTCAGGATGGCATCGTTTTTCACCAGTGCAGAGGCAAACTTGGTGTCGGTCAGGCCCGGCAGCAGGGCGTTGCAGCGAATGCCGAACTGGGCGCACTCCTTGGCGAAGACCTTGGTCATGTTGATGACTGCCGCCTTGGTCACCGAATAGATGCCCTGGAAGTGGCCGGGGGACACACCGTTGATGGATGCCACGTTGATGATGCTGCCACCGCCATGCTCGCGCATCAGCTTGCCGGCTTCTACCGACATGAAGAAGTAACCGCGGATGTTCACGTCCACGGTCTTCTGGAAGGCATGCGGATCGGTGTCCAGCACGTTGCAGAACTGCGGGTTGGTGGCGGCGTTGTTGACCAGGATGTCCAGGCGCCCGAATTGTTCGCGGATGCCGGCGAACACCTGCTGGATCTGTTCCAGCTCTCCAATGTGGCAGGCCACCGCCGTCGCCTTGCCACCCGCCGCGATGATCGCCTCGGCCACCTGCTGGCAACCGTCGAGCTTGCGGCTGGAAACGATCACATGTGCACCTTGCTGGGCCAACAGGTGGGCGATGGCTTCGCCAATGCCGCGGCTGGCGCCGGAAACGAAGGCAATCTTGCCGTCGAGGTCGAACAGGTGGGTCTTGGACATGCTGTTTTCCTTGTTATCCGTCGTCGTGGGCGTTGCTCAGAGGCTGGACCTGGCAATGACCTGCAAGGTCATCTGCTCGAGCAAGCGGTTCATGTGGATGAACTGGGCGAAACGCTTGTCCTGGGTCTGGCCGTGGTAGTAGCGGTAGTAGATCTGCTGGACGATGCCGGCCAGGCGGAACAGGCCATAGCAATAGTAGTAATCGAAGTTGTCCAGCGTGATGCCTGCGCGTGCTGCGTAGTAATCCACGAACTGGCGGCGGGTGAGCATGCCCGGCGCGTTGCTCGGCTGGCGGCGCATCAGTTGCACCGGCGCCGGGTCGTCGGCTTCGATCCAGTAGGCCAGGCTGTTGCCCAGGTCCATCAGCGGGTCGCCCAGGGTGGCCATTTCCCAGTCCAGCACACCGATGATGCGCATAGGGTTGTCGGCGTCGAGGATGACGTTGTCGAAGCGGTAATCGTTGTGCACGATGGCGGGCTTCGGGTGGTCGGCAGGCATTTTTTCGTGCAACCAGGTGGTCACCTTTTCCCAGCGCGGGGCATCCGGGGTCAGGGCTTTTTGGTAGCGGCTGGTCCAGCCCTCGATCTGGCGCTGTACATAGCCTTCCGGCTTGCCCAGGTCGGCCAGGCCACAGGCGTTGTAGTCCACCTGGTGCAACTCGACCAGGCGGTCGATAAAGCTTTTGCACAGGGCCTCGGTGCGGCTGGCGTCAAGGTTCAGCCCGGCAGGGATGTCCGAGCGCAGGATGATGCCCTTGACCCGTTCCATGACGTAGAACTCACCGCCAATCAGGCTGCTGTCGGTGCAGTGCACATACGCCTTGGGGCAGAAGGGGAAGCCGCTGTTCAACTGGTTGAGTATGCGGAACTCGCGGCCCATGTCGTGGGCCGACTTGGCCTTTTGCCCGAATGGCGGGCGGCGCAGCACAAAGTCCCGGCCCGGGTAGCTGACCAGGTAGGTGAGGTTGGAGGCCCCTCCTGGAAACTGGCTGATGCGCGGCAGGCCGTCCAGGTCGGGGATGTTGGCCTTGAGGTAAGGGTCGATGACGGCCGCGTCGAGTTCTTCGCCGGGGCGTACCTGGGTGGACTGGTCGGTGAGCGTCATGCGTTTTCCTTATTTTCGATCCCAAGGACTATTGGCTAATCTAATGGCGTGCCGGCGCTGGAACAAGCGTGCCAGGTGCCATATAGGTGAGGGTGTTGCTGGTTGATCAACTGCCCTTATGTCAACGACCAACGTGCCAGCGCAGGCTTTGGGGCAGGCAAAAAAAAACCGAAGCCGCCAAGGCTTCGGTCTTCCGATCATCCGGTGTACCCAGCCCTCAGGACGGGAACAGCTCGCTGAGCTTCATCGACAGCATCATGTCGCCTTCAACGCGCAGCTTGCCGCCCATGAAGGCCTGCATGCCATCGGTTTCACCGCTGACGATGCCCTTCAGGGTTTCGCTGTCCATCACCAGGGTGCAGTTGGCGTCCGGGTTTTCGCCTTCCTGCAGGTCGCAGGTGCCGTCTTTGACGATCAGCGCGTATTGCTTGCCTTCGTCGGTGATGTTGAAGCCGAACACCAGGTCCAGGCCGGCGGCAGCGGATGGGTTGAACTTCTCTTGCATCTTTTTGACGGCATCAGCTACGGAGGTCATGGCGCATTCCTTATAGAGTTATTTACACGTCCCCGCAGGGACACAACAAGCCGGGCTCATCGATAGGTGACAAGCTCCGGTACCTTCAACAGCTGCACATGGGCCTGGCTGTTGAAGGAGGCCAGTGCCACGTCGCGGCCGCGGAACTTCAGCTGGCTGAGCGACGTGTTGATGATTTGCCAGTTCAGCGCGAACGCCTGGCTGGGGGTAATACGGGTAACCAGGTGCAGCAGGGCAGCAATGGTGCCGCCCGAAGTGAAGATGGCGACATTGTCACCGCTGCCGGCGGTATCGAGCACGCGCTCCAGGCCACCTTGTACACGACGAGTGAAAGCCTGCCAGCTTTCCAGGCCATCGTCCGCCTGTTCGCCCGCGTGCCAGCGCTGCACCATCAATGCGAACAGGCGCTGGAATTCGCTGCGATGCTGCGCAGCATTGCGCAGTATATGCAGGGCATCGGGCTCTTCTGGCAGCAGCCCAGGCAACAGGGCGCGGATGACGCCATCGGCATCGAACTCATTGAACGCCGCGTCGGTCTCAACAGCCGGCACCGGGCAGCCGCTGGCATGCAAGGCCTGCAGGGCCAGGCGCGCGGTATCCTGCTGGCGGCGCAGGTCGCCTGCCACGCAACGGTCCAGCCGTACACCCAACTGGGCCAGGTGCTCACCCAGCGCGTGGCTCTGGCGCACGCCCACGGGCGAGAGGACGTCGTAGTCATCAGCACCGAAAGAGGCTTGGCCATGTCGGATCAGGTAGAGGTTGCCCACGAAAGGTTCCGGCCTGTTTGGAGGTTGCTGCGAGGTTAGGATGCAGCACACGGGCTGTCAACGAAAAAACATACAAGCGTTTGAAAAGGTTGTTTGAAAGGTGTTGCCAGCGTTTACACCGGCTGGCAGCACCTTTGGCGCAGCGGTATGCTTGCAACAGTTAACGCGCCGCCTTGGCGCAGGTATTTAAGGAGTCAACGTGGAGTTTCTTGCCAACTGTCCTTGATCTCGGGTAAAGCCAAGCAGCACGGGGCTTCCACCCAAAATGTCCATCCTTACCGCTGAATCCAGTGTCACAAATCGTCCCAACGTGTCACAAATCGCAGTGCCCTACGTCTACCGTAGAGCCTCTGGGCGCTATCACCTTCGAGTTCGCCTCAAGGGCTGCCACACCTCCTGCACGATCTCGCTCAAGACCACCAATCGACCTGCTGCCATGACAACTGCCAAGCACCTGCTTCAGACCCTCAAAGCGTTCCACCTCGACAACCCAGAGGCATCTTGGGGGGAACTACGGGATAACCTTCGGGACATCGCTGAGGAAGCCTTGGGCAACCCACAAGGCGAAGCCTATGGGCTGGTCCTGTCTGAGGTCTCCGAGAACCTCGCTCAGATAGCCGAGACGATGCCCATGAGGTTAGCCCAAGCGCAGGCCGTTCTGATGGCTCAGAGGGTTCTGGAGGCTGCTCAAGGGCGGCACAGCGGAGACCTGAGAGAGCTGGTCGAGCTGCTCAATGGGGACCTGAAGGGACCTATAGGCAGTGTTAATCAAGTAGGAGATGTCGATAGTCGTGAGCCTGTGCCTGTCCCTGTCCCTATCTGTAAGTCGCTCTCCACGGACAGCTCTACGACCACATTCCAGTCCCTCTACGAAGCCTTCAAGGCTGAGCGTGGCGGGGACAAGTCGGCCAATACCTTGAAGAACTGGAAGAGCAGCACCAGCACCATCGTTGCGCACCTCAGGGACACCGATATGTCCAAGCACACAAGGGCAACCTTTGTGGGCCTTCGTGATGCTCTCTTGGCTGATGGTCGTAAGCCATCCTCTGTTAACAAGGTCATGACCCATGCCTCCACTGTCATTGGCTGGGCTGTGGCTACGGGTCTCATTGAGCGTGACTACTCCAAGAAGCTGACTATCACCAAAGGGGCGGATAGCGACCGCACAGCCTTCACTGGGGACCACCTAAAGGCTCTCCATGACTGGGCAATGGGCAACCTTGGGAACGACTGGAAAGCATCTGTCATTGCCCTTGGGGTTGCCACCGGGGCACGCATTGGAGAGATTCACCAGCTCACCGGCAGTGACATCTATGAGGATGGCGGTCACTGGGTCATGGACATCAACGACAAGGACGGGAAGACCCTCAAGAACTCATTCAGTCGTCGCACAGTGCCACTGCTGGGAATCCCAGAGGACCACCTTGAGAAACTCTCGCAGACCCAAGGGCGGTTGTTCACTCAGTCCAAGAGTGGCTTCGATCAACTCACCAATCAGATGATCCGAGACCTGCTGGGCACTAAGACCGGGGGAGGGCTGTCGTTCCACTCGTTGAGGCACTCTATGGCGTCCGATCTGAAGGCCGCTGGCGTGTCTGTGGGGATCGTCCAGGCCATCTTGGGGCACAGCTCTGGGTCACTTGCATTCGATGTCTACGGGGGCAATGCGGCTGCTTCGAGGGGCCTTATGGTCGAGGCGCTGGGGATGATTCGATAACGGGGCGCGTCTCAGGGAGCACCACAAAGACCTAAATGCCGGATTACAGAGGGCTCCTAAGCGGCTCTCCTTGAAGTGCTTGTGGAGGCGTTCCGTTTAGATATCCGTTAAAATCAAATTGCCATCAAGCCAGACTAATAGGTAAGCTGCTTGTACAGGGAAGTGAAAGCGCCTCAAAAGGTTTTTCTTAAGATGCTTCGCGCCCATGTTGAAAGAAAACTTAAGAATTGTAGGTCGATCAATGAATGCAAGGGAAATAGTTTGTGCGGCAATCCTGGTGCTCCCTGTGGTGGCGTTGGGGGGGCAGGTTGAAGATGAGTTGTATGGGCTAACTAAAAAGACAAGCTCTAACTTCTGCTTTATCACTATACAGAACGACTCTGCGAAAAGTGATGCATTAAATCATTTGAGGATTAGCCCGTCTTCAGTATGTGAGTGCACGTCAATTGAAACAGCTAACGCGATGCAAGCTAATCCGCATTATCATGCCTACCTCAGGAATCTAATTAGAAACGCCAACATTCAGCAAGGTCAGCCACCATCGTTTGAGTACAGTCCAGATCAAGATGTTGCAGTGGCGGAGTATACCAAGGTGTTTAATAATTCTTGGGTTAATTGTGTGACTCGCTTAAAAAAGAGCTGAAGCGCAAGGCTTGAGCTTAAAGCTGTTTCGTAAGTAGGTGTCGTAAAAACCCTCACTATGGCTGCACGTTCGCAGCGGCCATATGAGGACCACTATCATGACCCTGCTCACCCAACCCGGACCATTACACCGCCACGTCGATCACGAAACCGGCACCATCCTTCACATTGACCCAATCACTGGCGAGGTCATCCGCCGCAAGGACATGGTACGACCCGCAAACCTCGAAGCCCAGTATCAGGCATGGGCCGCTGAGCGTCGTGCCGATGAGTCCCTCTCTGAGGACCAACAGAAAGCCGCCAAGGGCCTGACCAACGGCACCCAAGGGCAACCCCAAGAGACCCCAAGCGATGAACCCAAGCGAGGCCGTGGACGCCCAAAGGCCACCTTCGCTAACCCTGTCGCAGCCTACATGCACCTCCTTGCGATTCCCGATCCGCTGCCATGGGTAGACGACATCATTACCGGGTCAATCATCACCAGTGCCGGAGTCACCAACGGAAAGATCAACGTCAAGGCACGAGCGGTCATCGGTGCGTTGTTCCTTTCGGAGATCACAGCGGACGCCTGTAAGACCAATGAGTATTCCTTGAGGACCGCCCAGCGAATCGCCAAGGCTGCTCGACACGCTGCCCATGGGATCGCTTCGTATGTCGAGAGACACCCAGACATCAAGGCTGAGATTGTGGCTGAGGTAGGCGCAGAGGCTCTATTCCGGGGCTTAGCGACTTAACGCCGGATAATATAAAGAAAATCTCAACGACCATCTTCAGGTCAAAGCATCGACCAGACCCAGAGGGAGAGGGGTTGTTAATTACAACTCCCCTCATCTCAAAGGGCATCTTTAAGAACACCTCAAAGGAGACCTTCCAACATGACCAGCATTGTCTGCCCAGCTAACTCACGCCTCACCGAACAAGATATGTCAGTCTTGTCTACTGTATTCCCTCGACCAGCTCGAACCCAGCTCATCGAGTTGCGTCGTGCCCTTAGTGACCATCGCTCCAACTTCAGGACCTACAAGGCTGGACAGGTCACCTTCGATATGGACGGTGTGGCCCAACGGGTCCTCGCTAAGTGCCCCCAAAAGACTCTCGACCGTTTGAATCAACTACTTGAACAAGGGTTGTGTCTTCAAGCCATCGCCTCGACTCACTTGAGGATTCCATTGAGTGGCTCTGAGGGAATCTCACTCACAACTTAAAGATGTCCGTCAAGACTGTCGTTAAAAACCCTCACTATGGGTAAGACAGGAAGACCAACAACAAAATAATTTCTCTCTGCCATTGCTGCACAGCCGTTGCCACGGTTGAACCCTTCGCAATACCGATGCCCTTCAGGCCCGCCATGTCCTGATCCGTCATCAACACCACTCAAATCAAGAACTCATTCGTCAGCCTTGGAAGGTGCCCACGCGGCTCACTCCTTGCCGTCTTGTCGTGCGCGTCTATGGCACCAAGGCTGAGCGAATGGGTCACCTCACAGGAGAACCCAAACCATGAAAATCACTATCACGAAAGTCCTGAAGAACGAAGTCACCGTGTCGGGCCAGACCCTGAACCGTGAGTACGTCGAGAACATCATGCTGCCCATGCTGGTCGCCCAATGCGGGACCGTTAAGGGCCAGCAATTCGAGATCGTTAAGGCGTTCGATGAGGCCGGTCTGTCGCTCCAAGCGATTCCTGTAGTTGCCCGAGAGTACCGCCAGCATCAGTACGAGGACGCCCAAGAGAAGGCCCGTAAACAGGCTGAGGCCAATGCCCATGCTGAGCGGTGCCGTGAGCATACGCCCCGAGAGATCGCCCAAGCGAAGGCTGATCGGGAAGCCCGAAACGCTGCCATTCGTGAGCATGGTCAGAAAATTCTGGCTGCTCGTCGTAGCAATAGCGGTGGCTGGTAACAGCACTTCCCTCGACACACAACCACTTCATTCATCTATTCAGGAGACAACAACCATGACTAAGCCATTCCAGTACACCAAACCCTCGACCTACTCCACTGCCATTGTCGATGAGCACACAGGGTCGATTCGATTCAACACTGCCGATGTCCGTCCAGAGACCCAAGCGGCCACCGATGTGTCCGTCTATGTGGAAGCCCTTGTGGAAGCCGCTGAGGACTATTTGAACGGCGATGAGTGGCGAGAGGCTGCCATGGAGGCAACCCCTTGCGAGTTCCGTCCGGCTGGCTCTGAGGCCACTGGGCAACAAATCATCACCATGGCCGACCGCTCTGTCACCTTCGACCCTCGTAAGAACTGGGATAACCAGACCGTCGAGAAGGGCGAGGTCCTGGCCGGTTCTGTGATCTTCACCGAGGCGACCGACAAGGCATTGGTCATCAGCCACCGAGCTACGATCTTTGACCACAACCTGATGGCAGGCTTCACCGTCCAGTCTATGGAGCAAACCGCTGACAAGATGCTTCGTGACATTGAGCACAGCGCAGCCGGTAAGGTCGCTGCCATCTTGGCGACTGCCCCAAGCACTGAGAGCGTCTCTGAGGCCAAACCAACGGGTAAGCCTGCTGAGATCGCTGAGGACCTCATCGACATCCTCACGACCCACGTTAACCAGACTGTAGGGACCTCGCTGAGCGACTTCGTGATCCTGCTGCCCGTGTCACTGGTGGCTGTTCTTGAGCGTGCTGCTCAACGTGCTGGTCAGGACTCTATCGAGGACCTCATTGGCGCAGGCGTACAGCCGTATACAGGCACTGACCACGGCGTCTTCATGTTGCCCAAGCTTTTCACCTCGCTGAGCTACCGTGAGCGCCAAGACGGTAGCATCTGGAAGATTGAAGCGACTCGCAACCCAAACGCCCAAGGCTGGGACCTTGAGATCGTGGCTGTGGTGGACATCATCGCCAATGGCATGGTCAAGGTAGCTCTGACCGAGGATCGTCTTCAGACCGTTCAAGTGCCGTTCCCGCTGGTCACTCGCATTGCCCTGAGCTGATCTAAGGGAAACCCTGAGCTGATCTAAGGGAAACCCTGATAGCCCCGTAAGGCCGGACCTAAAGAGGGACCGGCAGGGGCACAGCTTCACCTATCCGCATCATCGCCCGTCGCTGGGCATCTATCTAACCGAAAGTCTTTCTGTTTGTTCCTTCATGCCACCGGCAGAAACCTTGGTCAGGTCTTTCGGCTGCCGGTGGGAGCGAACTTGAGGGAGCAAACAAGAGGAAAACAGACTATGACCATGACCACCAATACAGCGACCATCTTCGAGAACATCTCCAAGGCCGGAGCGGTATCCTCAACGACTCTCAACGGCTTACCCGGTATGTCGTCCTTGGAGATCGCTGAGATCACCGGTAAGCGCCATGACCATGTACTCAGAGACATCCGAAAGATGCTCAACGAGCTGGAAAGGGAGACCCCAAATCTGGGGGCACCTCAATGGGTCGAGGCCAGCTACCAGTCCAGTCAAAGCAAGTTATTACCGCTGACCGTTCTCGACAAAGAGCTGACCTTTACGCTGCTCTCCCGGTATTCCTTCAAGCTGTCCAACATGATCGTCAAGCGCTGGCTTGAACTGGAAGGCTCAGGGTTTGAACGTGTGTCGATACAGGCTGCTGTGGTTCACCTGCTCGAACGAGAGAAGGACAACTATCGAATCGCAATGAGGGACATCAAGGCCGCTGCAAGGCGTCTCAAGGCCCGCTGAGGTCGTTGATTGATACTTCCTCAAACGAAGCGTGACGGGCTATGCTCAATAGCTAAGTTGCCCACAAAAAGGTCCCGCGATGAGTGTCACACTGTGCTACACCTACAAGGGCAAACGGGTAGTCACTAAGGTGCCTGTCGAGTCTCTGACACCACATGCGGCGCTATGCTATGCCTTGCTTCAATCAGGCGCTTCTAATGACCAATCTCAAGGGAGGTGGCCGCATACCTATGAGCGCCTCCTTGAGGTAGCCCTGCAACACGAACTCACAGACGTTCGCTTTCACAAGTCACTCTAACCCTTCAAGGAGAACCCCATGGACCACCTACAGGCCCTCTACTGGGTCTGTCTGGCCGTTCAACTGGGGTTCTGGTTGTGGTCGCATAGGCCCCCTTGAGAATCCGACAGAAAAATCTGAAAGGTCACCTATTCAATCATTCCCGCGCAGGTTCCCCCGTAGGCCCTCGCATGGGTGCCCGTAGGCGCGATAGGGACCCCTCACGGGCAGGTGATAAGGACCCAGAAGAAAGCCCGAAAGGTGCGCCGCTGAGCCTGCCTCAAGTGCTTCGGAATGTCACAAGACCGTACCAAAGTGTCACAAGCCATGGTAGCGTAGCCCTTTAATTCCGGGCATTGAGGACTACTGTGGAGTTTCTTGCCGAATACGCAAGCTTTCTCGCCAAAACCGCCACCCTGGTCATCGCCATCCTCGTGGTGCTGTCGGCTATCGCCGGGTTGCGCAGCAAGGGGCGGCGCAAACCGGGTGGGCAACTGCAGGTCACCCGCCTGAACGAATTCTACAAGGACCTGCGCGAGCGCCTGGAGTCCGGCCTGCTCGACAAGGCTCAGCTCAAGGCTTTGCGCAAGCAGCAGGCCAAGGCGGAAAAACAGCAGAAGAAAGGCAAGGCCGAGGAAAAGGGCCGGGTTTTCGTGCTGGACTTCGATGGCGATATCAAAGCCTCTGCCACCGAAAGCCTGCGCAACGAAATCACCGCGCTGCTAACCCTCGCCACCCCGCGTGACGAAGTGGTGCTACGCCTGGAAAGCGGTGGTGGCCTGGTACACAGCTACGGCTTGGCGGCGTCGCAACTGGCGCGCATTCGTCAAGCGGGCATACCGCTGACCGTATGCATCGACAAAGTGGCCGCCAGCGGTGGTTACATGATGGCCTGTATCGGGGAGAAAATCATCAGTGCGCCATTTGCCGTACTGGGTTCGATCGGGGTGGTGGCGCAGCTGCCCAACGTCAACCGCCTGCTGAAAAAACACGATATCGACTTCGAAGTGCTGACCGCCGGCGAGTACAAGCGCACCCTGACCGTGTTTGGCGAGAACACTGACAAGGGCCGGGAGAAGTTCCAGGAAGACCTGGACGTTACCCACCAGTTGTTCAAGGACTTTGTTGCCCGCTATCGCCCGCAACTGCACATTGACGAAGTGGCCACAGGCGAAGTCTGGCTCGGCGTGGCAGCACTCAACCGCCAGCTGGTGGACGAACTGCAGACCAGCGACGAGTACCTTAGCGCCCGCGCGCGCAACGCCAACCTGTTCCACCTGCACTATGCCGAACGCAAGAGCCTGCAAGAGCGAATCGGCATGGCGGCGAGTGGTGCGGTGGAGAACACAGTGGTGGGCTTGTGGAGTAAACTCGGCCGCCTGCGCTAACACCTTGAACCCGTTGAAATTTTTTTTCGTTCAGGGGGTTGCAAGGTTAAAAGAATGAAGACATAATGGCGCCCATCGAAACGCAGCAAACTTTGAAAAAGGTTCAGCGTTTCAAGGAGATAGCAAAGCGCAAGCAGCTAGATCCGACCTTTGAGGCCGAGTAGCAAAGTGGTTATGCTCCGGATTGCAAATCCGTCTACGCCGGTTCGATTCCGACCTCGGCCTCCACCATTCGAAAGCCCCGCAGATTAACGTCTGCGGGGTTTTTATTTGCGCCTAAAAAAGCCGCACCGTTTCCGGATCCTGTGCCCGCTGCGCTGCGCGGTGATTGATCCGGGACTGCCCCCCCCCGCTGAACATCTCCATCAATCCCGCGAGCGCGTCGAAAGGCTCGACCTCTGAGATCCGCGCGACCTTGGCGCTGTTCATCCAGTGGCCGCGCTTAATCCAGATGCCGCAGTTCTGGATTGTCCCGTAGCGTCGTCGATGACTTGGCCAGCCCCAGTGATCGCCTTATAAATCTGTAAACACGCCTGCGGCATCCGCAACCGGAACCCTGGCAATATCGATTTCAGATCGCGTTGGCATGAAATCCTGAACCATTAGAGCGGTGCTGCTGCTGGTGGGGGCAGCGGAAAAAAATGAGCTTTTGTTCGCGGTCGGTGGTCAAGCTAGTTGGATAGGCCTAATTACAAATGAAGGGGTCTGCCAGTCCTGGTTACATCAACCACCCACCGGCGATGATGGAGAGCTATATGCGAATGAGGGGCCACGTGTACTGGGCTTGGGCTGACCCGGCGTTGCACCACCAAAGTCATGAAGAAACACTGAGTGACGGCACTCGCATTGACGTTCAGGTGAGGCGTTGCCGACCTGGCGGGACGCAGATTTTCTTGGGGGTTTATGCTTGGTCAGGGATGGCGTTGTACGAAGAGGCATTCAACTCTCGGCCTGGCGAGTCGATGACCAGGGCGCTGGCATGGGGCGTGGGCCTGGCTCGCCGCGTGGCGATTGAAGGGGTGGCAATGGGCGCCATCACCGGTTCAACCGAAAAGCAGTTGTAAAAAAATGTAACGCAGAGCTTCTGCAGTGGATTCGGTGGAACAGCTGTGTATGCTGTCCCACCAGTCAAGAATTTGAGCTCAAGGTCCTTTCCATGCGCAATCGCGGCAAAGTCTACTGGGAGTGGGCCAATCCTGAGATGTATTTTCGGAACTACGATGAGCGCCTGGCCTGCGGCACTTTAATCAACATCCAGGCGCGGCTCTCGCCTGAAAACGCTACTCAACTTTTCTTGGGTATCTATGGAGAAAAAGGCGTGCTCTTGCTTGAAGAGTTTCACCCAGACTGCTGTGGCCAAAAACCGTCTGTAGCGATTGCTTGGGCGATCGAGCGTGCTCACGGCTGGGTCGCACAGGCGTTTCCAGCGCCAAAAGCACCAGGGCCTGAACCCCTTCCCCGCAGAGGTTCGCGTCTTCACAGATAACGATGCCGGGAAAACGGAACGCTCCTCAGATCGCATCAGTCGTATCTCTATCAGACGCGCATCAAGGCGCCCAGTTGGAGAAAGTGATGAGCCTTCAGTCCACCAGTCATGACCTTTACGTGCATTCCTATCTCGGTTACCAGGCATCGATTTACGTGCTGTGGGAGTCGAGCGTTGAATTTCCAACCGGGATGTTGGTTGAAGTAGGGAAGCCAGGTGCAACGGCGCGAACCCTGCGTGTGAGCCGCCCATTCTCCTCTTCGACAGAAGCCATTCTCGAAGGGAAGGTTATGGCGGAACAGTACGTGGAAAGTCAGAAAAGTTGAGTTTGGCCTGGCAGGCGCGTTCGCCGAGGTCGGTGATCGGGTGGCGCAGCGCGGTACATGCTGCACAACCCGCCTGTACCCCAGCTAGCCGCGCCTGCGTCGCGCAGGCCCTGAGCGATTACAGCCCCGAGATCACTATCAGTTCGACGGCCCAGGCTGATCCGATGGCTGACTCATCTGTGGGCTGAAGCTTGGTATCACCATATTGCCGAGCTTGTATTGCTGATAGCTGGTGTAGGGCAGAACCAGCGTATCAGCCACGCCCGACGCAGCCATATCTACCAGAATTTGATAGGGGTCTGAATGTACTCCCGTTCTTTCAGGTCCAGTCAAGTTGCAAAACTGGTAGGCGACCCCGCTATACATCCGGGGGATAGCGGGGCAATAAGAATTCCATTCAGCCAGGTCGCCCATGGCCTTTGATTCACTGGAAACGGTGCGTACCGTCCCACAACCGCCAAGCATCATGAGCAGCGCCAATCCCGTCCACAGCTGTTTCATCAGACCATCTCCTTGGTGATGGCCGGATAATAGCGCATTAATGAATGCCCCCGCGTCGTGCGGGTTTGGCCAAGACTCGCGGTAGCGATTGCCCCCTGCTTCACCGAATCGCACAGCTCACTCTGCAGGGGGCACAGGCTTGCGCCAGACAACCTTGGTGACGCCTAGAGCTTGTATTGAATGGTGTAGGACGCATCGGTTCTGGGCTCTATCAGAATAGGTATGCCGAAGAGCTTCCCTTGGCAATCACTGACAATACCGCGATACACCGCCCCCTGCCGGAGCTGGGCCCACAAGCCTTCGTCATGTATCGCGATACGCAATACATGATTGTTCGGGTCTTCTCTAACCTGAGCAACATGGTAATCCAGGTCGCATCCGAACTCAGCACTGGTAAATTCTGGATCGTAGCCGATCAGCACTCCGTGCCTTTTCAGATCGTCACGGATACGCTCAATCACGTCGTCTGCTTCTTGTTTTAGCATGATCGTTCTCTCGCGGTGTTTCACCTTGTCAAAACTCTAGCTGACCCTGATGGTTTTCGCCGTCTATTGCCGCAATCAACGATTCCCCCTCATTCCTGACATTGCCCACCGCCTTGCCTACCGGATACCAACGAAAATCCTCAGCCGGCCTGCAACCCGCTGTAACAATCGCTGCCGCGCGCGCCGGAGATGTTGCCGGGTCCAGCCATTCTTTGGCGGTCTCCGGTTTGAGTACCAAAGGCTTTCTGTCATGTATGTCGATGAGCCCCTGGTCCGCCGCTGCGGTTATGATGACAAAGCCATCGCTCTCATTGGGCTCCATGCCCTGGTGCACTTCAGCGAGCGCTGCGAAGTAGAGCGGCCCTCCATCAGCGCTTGTGATGTAGTAAGGCTGCTTGCGCTTCGGGTCCGCGGGGTCGGCTACCCACTCGAACCATCCGTTTGCCGGCGCCAGCGCTCTGCCACCTGGCCACAGGCCTTTGAAAAATTTCCCCGTTACCACCGTTTCCGCCCGAGCATTGATCGGGTCGGGCCTTTTTCCCTTTGCCCAGAATGGCGACCATCCCCACTTGACCCGATCCACGCTGAGCGCGCCTTCTATCTGACGTATCACCTCCACCCGGGTCGACGGCGCCACGTTGTAGCGACTGATGGACGCGTGGTCGTAGCCATTGATTACCACCAGATCCAGCGATAGCTGGCGCAGGTAGTGGTCCATCGACTCGTACATCGAATACCGTCCGCACATTTTCCACCTCTCGCCCGTCAGAAATTTCGCTGGCCAGGATTGACCATGCACCTGATGCCAGATTTACTGTATATACATACAGTCTGTACTGGGCCTTTCATCATGACCATCACGTTATTGGGTGCGCCAGCTGGCGGCACCGAACCACTACCGCTCTATTCATTCCACGTTCCGGCCGGCTTCCCGTCGCCTGCTGCAGACCATCTGGAAGGCCATATTTCCCTCGATGAGTTATTCGACCTCCGTGCACCCCATGTGTATCTGGTGAAAGTGGAGGGGGACAGCATGCAAGGGGCGGGGATCTATTCAGGTGACATCGTCATCGTAGACCGCGGCCGTGAAGCCGGGCACGGCGATGTGGTGATTGCCGCCGTCAATAGTGAACCGGTCTGCAAGCGCCTTTACCGTCGCGACGGCGTGGTGATCCTGAAGTCAGAAAACCCCGCCTATCCGCCACGCTATGTCATGGAAGGCGACGAGCTCGTCATCTGGGGCGTGGTTCGATACAGCGTTCGCGATCATGCGCAGTGACCCGGTATTTGCACTGATCGATTGCAACTCGTTTTACGCGAGCTGCGAGCGGGTATTTCGGCCGGATCTGACCAAGACCCCTATCGTGGTGCTGAGCAACAACGATGGCTGCGTGATCGCCAGGTCATACGACGCCAAGCCATACGTGAAGATGGGTGAACCGTACTTCCAGGCGAGGGACAAGCTGCGTCGGCACGGCATCATGGCCTTCAGCAGTAATTACGCGCTGTACGGCGACATGAGCGAGCGTGTCATGTCCCTGATCGAATCGATGGTGCCTGACACTGAGGTCTACAGCATCGATAAGAGTAAGTTGTATAGTGCGGACGCCTAAGCTATTGAGTTCTATCTATGGACATTGTTAAGCGTCCCAGGGGCGTTGAATGGCGACGCTAGAGCGCATTCATTTCGTGCCCCATTACCTCGTGCGCAGAGAGAACGCCGTCGCATACTCCCCCAGTAGCAGCCGGCCATCCATTGAGGGCTTGCCCCAAATCTTTTGGGCAGACTATGCACCTTGGAGGGAGGCAAACCTGTGGGCAGTGGAGCGAGCAACGACTGGTGACGCTTCTCTTAAGACCGTTGCCAGTAACATGAATGGCCTTCTCAATTACGCTAAATTTCTTGAATCTCGTGATTTGCAGTGGTTCGAGTTTCCCGCTCGCAAAGCTGACCGCTGCCTGGTGCTATACCGAGGGGCGTTGATCAAGATGCGCGATGCCGGCCAGATCGGCCCATCCACGGCGTCTGAGTACATGCGCAATTGCATCATGTTCTATCGGTGGGTAAGGCATAGGGAGCTTCTTTCTCCACACGTCCAGCTGTGGCGGGAAAAACCCTACGTCGTTAAATACTTCGACCGGGTGGGGTTCGAGCGAACGATCAGCGGAACCACCACCGACCTCAGCATCCCGAACCGTAAGCGCCCAGGCCAAACGCTTGAAGATGGGCTGTTGCCAGTCTCGGAGACCGATCGCGATGCAATTCTGGATTTCGCCGCAGAGAACGCCACGCCCGAGCTCTACCTCATGTTGGCCCTTGGATTTTTTACCGGGATGCGGCTCGGCAGCATCTGTGATCTCAAGATTCAGTCTCTGGAGCGCGCCGCCCCCGACCCTTCCGCTGAAGGGCTTCTACGCCTTGCAGTTGGTCCAGGCGCAGCTCCGCCAGTGCACACGAAATTCGGTGTGACTGGCCAGGTCTGGATACCCGAAGCGTTGCGTGATGAATTGCTGGAATATGCCAAAGGCTGGCGGAGGATGGAACGAGAGGCGAAAGCCTCGCCCGAGAATCGTGATTTGCTGTTCTTGACCCGCTTTGGTAACGCCTATGGCAGGCGCGGCACCGATCAGTCATCTGCTGTGAATGTTGAGATGTCCGAGTTTCGAAAACGGGGCGTCAAAGCAGAACTACAGGTGCTCCGTAAATTCCGCTTCCATCAGTCGCGCTGCACCTTCGGTACCGAATTGGCACGTCTGGCGCTATCGGCTTGTGCCGATGTCGCTATTGTAATTGCGACGGTCAGCGACGCGTTGCTCCATGGGCCTAACTCTGAAGCCACCACCTTCAAATACATCCGATTCGTACAGGCACTGCCGATCAAACAAGCCCTCTCAAATAGCTTCATGGCGGCATTTAGCGGGATCGGCGCTGGGGCGCGGCACGATGGATAGTTCCGAATTCGACCTCACTTTCCCGATGCTTGAGTATGGGGCCACTGAAACGCCCTGGGACCTCCGGCCGCTGCTGTTTCGCGGAGGTGCAGCAGCAAAGGTGAAGCATGTGGGCCGCCAGATCGCGCAGGGCGAACTCGGCAGTCCCTTGCCGGAACGTTTCGAGCTGGTGACGCAGCTGCATGAGCACATGACTGACGACCTTGCTGGTGGCGGAAGTCGCTTCTCGGTGCAGAACAAGATCAGTGCATTGCGCCGATTCTTTGCCTGGATCGATTCAGAAAACGTGAATCTCAGTCTCGAGACGGCGGCCGACACGTTCATTCGTTGGACCGATCACTTGCTCCAGCGTCATCGAGTCGAACGCAATTTCAGCGATGGGTCCCTGTACGATCTCACCAGGCTCACGGCGACGATGCTGGACCGAGCATTGGACCGCCAAGCAAGCCTGAGCAAGAGCACACGTATTCGCAAGCCGCGCGGCAAAGGCAAGGTACATACGAGCAAAGCGGACAAGCAGAATCTGCAAAACACCTTCGCATTCGGACACCTTCTAGCTGACGTATGCGAGGCATTGACCTGGAGGGGGACAATGGCCCCCCTCCCAGTTTGTATTTCGTTACGCACCGGCCAAGTGCTGGAACTATGGTCGGGATTGCAGAGCCCCGAGAAAGTAGCGGCCCGCCGTACCAGGCCGCAAAACCAAGCGCAAATCGAAGCATCCCTGGCGGCGCGTGCCGCCCACGATGCAGATCGGACACTGCGGACCCGTTTCCCCATCGTCAATTTACGGATCGAGAGTGAATTGCTGATGTTCATCGCCCAGACCGGTCTGAACCTCCAGCAAGCACATACCCTGCGGGTTGAGCAGTTTCATTACACCAGCCACATAGACGGCTACCAGGTACGTACCTACAAAAATCGACGGGAAGGAGAAGTGCTATTCGAGATCTTTGCCAGTTATCGAGAGTGGTTCGAGCGCTATCTCGAATGGCGTTCCGAATGGTTTCCCAATGAGCCGGATGGTTTGCTCTTTCCGCTTATACGTAGCGGGGGACGAATCCTAGAAGAGGCGACGCAGTTCACGAACGTTACGCGCATCTGCCGCGAGCTTGGCATACCGATAGTGAGACCGCGAAAACTGCGCGGGACGCGCATCAACTGGTTGCTTCGGGAGTCCCAGAATCCCCAACAGGTTGCGGAGTTGGCCCAGCATACGGTGCAAACGCTGATACGCGTATATGCCGACCCCCATCCGCAGATCGCTATGGTGGAAATTACGCGCTTCCATCAGCAAACCGATCCGTCCCTTTCACCTCCTGCTCCTGGTAGATGTGTATCGGCCACACCTGAACCAGTGGGCACGATGCCGAAGAATGGTCCGCGACCCGACTGCATCAATGCTGCCGGTTGCCTGTTCTGTACCCAGCACCGGGATATCGAAAGTGAGGATCATGTGTGGTCTCTCGGTAGCTTGCGCCACCTCAAATCGCTTGAACTGGCACGCTACCGCCCATCCAGTTCGGGTAAGCACCTGACGACAGAGCATCCGGCCCTGCTGGTGATCGATCGGCTGACGGCCAAACTGCGCTTCTTCGAAGAAAGTAGCGAGGTCCGCAGGCTTTGGGTCGAAGAAGCCAGAGCGCGCATAAGTGAAGGTGACTACCACCCGGCCTGGGATGGCTTCATCCGATTGGCAGAACTGCGACAAAGATCAGCATGACGAAAAATATTCTTTCCGAACTTGGCCTCGGCATCGACTCGCCCCTAGCGATTCCTGATGCGCCGAACTACCGTCCGCCGTGCTGGCCACCGCAGCGTGATTGGCCGGTCATCATAGATGCCGCTGGCCAGGTGGTGAGCCGTTGGGGCGATGCCATTTGGCGGCTCGACCCATGGGCGGGAAAACGGCTCACTCTCAATTTCGGCGATGGCCCAGATAAGAAATATGTCGCCGCGATCGATCCTGCGAACGCCGATTTATTGCGGACCGTAATCGGCTGGTGGCTATACGGCCCCAATGGAGCCCGTGGATACCGAGGCCTGAAAACGCGCTTCGACCAGATGCGTCGGCTGTTCGTCTTGTGCACTCAAGAAGGCATTCTCGCATCCGAACTGAGTCATTTTCCGCGCGTTGCCGACCGTCTCCCGGAGGTGCTCCAGGCTTCCCGGTCCGGTGAGTTCTTGGCATTGCTGCACGAACTGTACGAGCGGCGGGATGCGCTGGGGTTCACCTTGTTGGATCGCGCAGGGTTGGCACGCCTCGCAGCGGCCATGCCCGACCACCAGAAGCTCCAGACCCCCTATATCCCGCCCCGCATTTGGCACTATCAAATCACACGCTTGCGCGAATGCCTGGATGACTTTTTGGCGCATCGAGGCCAAGTCGAGGAGTGCTTCCGCTTCTGTCTGGCTGCCTATCGGCACAACTCTGCCAGTCTCCAAGGACAACGCAGGCCACAATCGTTCTATCCGTTTCAGTGGCCGTCGGATGGATCAAACGGAAAGTGGACTGGGCGGCAGTACTACGGCCCATTCATCGACACCGCGCATCGGTTTGGCATGGTGGAACTATTTCGTCGCTGGCTGGGAGTGAGCGACGACGAAATTCGCATTCAAACTCTGAGTCGCTACCTCAACCTCGTGAGTCGATCTGGACTGTGCTATCTGCTGAACTTCAGCCTCATGCGAGTCGAAGAGGCTTGGAACCTGCGCGCCGATTGCTTGCACATAGAACGTGATCCGCAGTTTGGCGACATCCATGTATTGTGCGGACGAACGACCAAGACGATGTCGGATTCTGAGGCACTTTGGGTGACGTCCCCGTCAGCTCAGGTGGCAGTTGAAGCCATGCGTGTGGTCGCAGACCTCCGCGCAGAATGCGACTCTCCCCCCGGCGAGGCCTCGGTGCCGGATGATCCGGCCAAGCGCTATCTGCTTGATTATTGCCTTGAACCGTGGGGAACGAAGTTCACCAAGATCAACCGCACGATTCGGCCATCGATTCCGAGCTATGCCCATGTGCTTCAGTGGTTCGACAAGCTGTTCGACCGTGAGCAATTGCGCATTACGCCGGAAGATTTCGAATTGGCTCGGTTGGTGACGCCGACGCTGACCGACGAGTTTGCGGTCGGCAAAATCTGGCCGTTGGCCTGGCATCAACTCCGACGAACCGGCGCAGTGAATATGCAGGCATCCGGGCTGGTCAGCGACGCTTCATTGCAGTTTCAGCTAAAGCACGTCGCCAGAGCGATGAGTCTCTACTACGGGCAAAACCATTCCAGGGTACGGCTGGAAGAGAAGGCCCATACCTACTACGTCCGCACCATGTACGAAACTTTGGGTAGGCAGCTGCAACAGCTGACGAGCAACCGATTCGTCAGCCCCCACGGCGAGAAGCGAAAATCTGAGATTGTCCGCCTAATCTCAGCCTCTGATGCTAAGAAAGCGATCAATCTGGCTAAGAAGGGGACGGTCACTCATCGACCGATTTTGCTGGGCATCTGCACGAGCCGTACCCCCTGTCCCTATGGGGGCATCGACAATATCGCTCGCTGCGGAGGGGGCGACTCCCCCGGAGAAACCAAACCATGTGCGGACGTTCTCTATGACCCCGAGCAACTCGACGAAGTCGAAGTGTTGGAGGCGGTATTGGATGAGCGCCTGGCCGCTGCCGAGGTAGACAGTCCGCTAAGGACTTCGTTGGAAGCCCAGAAACGTAGTGTGGAGAATTATCGCCATGTCATCCGGCAAACATGAATCCGCTGACCCGGCTAAGCGAATGAGTGCCGGCGAGCAGTATCGCGCAGCGTTCGAGCGGCTGAAGAGCAACAAGCCCGAACGACTGCCGAAGGGGACGCCCGTAAGTCAGAACAACGTTGCCAAGGAGGCCGGCAGCGACCCCTCTGCACTGAAAAAAGCTCGTTTCCCCCTACTGATCGCTGAGATCCAAAAGTACGTGGAAGGACACGCTGAGCAACGTCCGCCATCAGTGCGCCAAGTCAGCTTATTAGCCCGCAGAAAAAATCGTGGACTTCGAGAACGGATCGAGGAAATCACGCAGCAGCGTGACCACCTAGCCAGCCTACTCAGTGAGGCCGACGCCACCATTCTTGAGCTGTACGACCGTATTGCGGACTTGGAGCGCCAACTGCCGGCCTCCAATGTGCTTCCTCTTGATCCGCGAGGCCACAAAAAACTTTGAAACGGAGAGCTCGCAATATTCGAAAGAAACACAGCCATGCCCGACCAGCCCGGCATGAAACGTCGGGCTAGCCGCCGAAGAGCTTCTTGCGTTGCGCGGTCCGCTCCCGGCGTAGATTCTCGTAGGCAGTTCGGCGTTTAGTCGCGTTTTTGATTAATTCCAGGACCTGGGCGATATCGCCGAGCAACTCCTCACGCGCGGGAAGCGGTAGTTGGCGCTCGCCTGGGGTGTCGTGGGCCTCGGTAGCTTCGCAGGCCCGCGCATACACTGCCAGCAACTGCTCCCACTCCTCTGCGGGGTGGCCAATGACAGCACCAAATGCTTCTACGCTCACCACATCGCTGAACGGCTGGACGGTATTGTTCAAAAAAACCTCGCGTATGGCGCGCTCGACAGTGCCTCGGAGGCTTGAGTATCCCGATGCGATTTGCCGCTCAAGCTCATCATCCGGGTCGCTGCCGACCGGAACGTTCAGCGCTTTCGCACGACTTTCGAGATCGGCCAGGCGGGCCTTGGTGTCCATCGTCGTCCACGTCAGCCCCTCGCTCACTAGTCCCGGCGACTCGTCCCAACCGATGGTCTTGTAGCTGGCCGAGCGATCAGCGCGCTGAAGCGCCATCGCGAGCTCGGTCAGGAACACCGCATCATGGGTGAACACCAGCACTTGGCGGGTCTCAGCCAGCGCTACCAAACGCCGAGCTATGGCCCGACGATATACGTGATCCAGCGACGTAGACGGATCGTCGAAAATAACGGTCGAAGTATGTGGCAGGGATTCGAGCTCGGCGAGGAACATAGCCATCCCCAACGCGCGCTGCTCGCCCTCTGACAGCACCTTGGAGGCTTTCGCCGTGATTTCCTGCAGGCGCAGCGTGACCTTGGTCACCCCCAGCTCTGTGCGCCCGCTCAGGTCGGGTTGCACCCGTCGCTTATAGCCCAGGGCTTTCAACTCAGCATTCATGGAAGCGGCCAGAGCCTCGGTCACATGCGTCGCCGCCAGGGACGTCAGTTTGCGTGACACTGCCGCTGGGTTGAGGGCGGCATGGCAGCGGCTCAATGTGGCATGGACCTGACTGTCCTGAACAAAGCGCTCCACCGCGCCAAGCTGGTTGGCGAGGCGTTGTCGGGCTTCTAGCTCTGCCAGTTCTTGGGTCAGCGCCAAGCGTACAGCGGGATCGGCAGAGGTCCGCAGGGTATTGGCGTCGACTCGGAGCGAAGCAGCTTTGGCGGCGAAGAGACTATCGAGGTTTGCTTCGATAGGAAGCGGTTCTGACTCGGGGGACCAGTTTCCAGTTTGCAGGGCTTGGCTAACCCAAGTATGCCGGGCGGTCCAGACCGATGCCGCTGCGGTGATGGCAGCGTGTAGGTCGGGCAGTCGCTCCTCCACGTCAGCCCGTGTTGGCACATCCAGAACGTTTAGATCGACAGCCTGCACCTTCCCTAGAGCGTTCATGCGCGCAAGCGTGGCGGCTTGCGCATCCGCCGTGGCGCTGTCGGCGACAAATGCCGCGAAACGCCGCATGCGCTCCGAGGCATCCGTTGAATAAGGTTGCTGGCAGAGTACGCAGTAAGCGTCCGGTTCCAGGTGCGGGAAGGGATGTTCAGGGTATGCCGTCTGCTGAGAGAAAGCCTCAGCGGCTCGGTACATCGTTTGCCAGAGTTCAGCTCCTGTGCCTTCCAGCAGCGTGGCGGTGGGTGAGGACGTTACCGGCAACTCCATGGCGTTCAGTGTGTCTCGATCCTGAAGACGCGCTTGCGCCAGTTGCATGGCGAGATGCGCGGTTTTTTCCGTTGTAATCAGTTCCTTTGCCCGTGCTATGGCACGATCATTCACCCAGCGCTGGACTTCCTCGGCTCGACGCTGCGCCTGGTCCAAGCGTGTCGCCAAACGTTCCAAGGCCAGCGCCTGCGGCACAGGATCGCTTTCCAGTAATGTCCGCTTCAGAAACTCCAGTCGCCGGAGTTCATCGTCACCGACCGTCCCTAATCGAGCAAGCACGGCGCGGTCCGAGTCCCCACCTAATTTGGCGATGTAGCGGCCGACTTCGGTGTCACCCTTCAGCGGTTCGAATTGCCGGGTATCCAGAGCCAAGGCATTGCGTTCGGTCCCAATCCGTGCCTGTAAATCACGCTGAAGTAGGACCAGGCGCGTCAGATGAGTGAGTCCGTAGGGCTGAAATGCAGGGGTCCCTTCCGCGTCGATGTAGTCATTGGCACAGGCCGCGTCGTAGACCGAGACCGAACTCAAATGCAAATGGGCCGGCCCGTTCTGGACCCAACGTGCGGTTTCCGGAGTGCCATCCACCAAAATGGCGAAATCTGCTGATGGCAGTCTAGCTGGGGTTGCCGCCCCAAAAGCGTCGGGCAGGACCTCCACCCGATGCCGAGCGTTGCAGGCATTCTTGAAGACGCGGGCGTAGCCGGATTTGCCGGCGCCGTTATGACCAAAGAAAATGGTCATGCCCTCCGGTGCGAGGTCAAAGGCACGACCGGACGGGAAGCCGTTTACCTGGTCTAGCCCCGAGACACCCACCAACCGCACGGTTGCGCCACTTCCGGCGCCTGGTACGTCGTCCAGCGTGAATGGCCGTGCTCCCCCCGTGGTTGCGTCTTCCCGTTCTTGCTCGCGAACCATTCGCAGAATGGTCTCGATGTCATCTTGGGTTAGTTCGGCCCGGGCAAATATCCGGCGCAGTGCTTCCTGCTGCCAGGGTCTGAGTCCGCCGGCCCACCCAATAATCTCGTCCAACAATGGCATATCCGTCTCCTTTCCAGATCCGCCGATTAAAGGCCGCGCCCAGTTGGATGGCAAGTGGCCAGCGCCTTCGAGGTGCTTCGCCGTGTTCCGTTTGCCTGCCTTCCTGACCGCCACCCTAGTGGCTTGTCCGGTCGTGACGCTACACGGGCAGAATTTCTGCATGCTGGCCAGTATCAAGCCGCTCTAAAGTCCGCTACCGGAAAGCGCTGTTTAGCGGTGAGAGACGGGGAAAGTGCGGAAGCTACTACCGACGCAAGCGATGTGGTGAGCAGTCCTCAGGTATGTGCGAAATTGCACTCCTCTTGACCACCAATTTGGGTTGGCGTTGACCACGGATTGCGTTCAACTTGACCAGGGCGTGTCACTGTCACGACCGTCAGAGAACGGCCAAAAACGGACACCGCCAACCCGTTGGAAAAAAACTGAGCGTTGCTTTCCGTTAAGTTTGGTAGTTGCAAGCCCCGTTCAGGAAGAATTGCTCGATCAACGCCGCCATACCTGCGCGTGCGATACGGCCGCGGCGCTCGGCGTCTACCAGGCCGAAGATCAAGGAGGAGAAGATTTCGGTAAGCGCCGGGGCACCGATATCGATACGGAATACGCCCAGTTTTTGCCCGCGTAGAAAGAACTCGTCCAGCGTTTCTGAGTAAGGCAGCCATCGGCAGCCGCCTGCATCTAAATCAAACGTGTCCGGGCGCCACTGAAATGAGAGGAAAACCAACAACTCCCTGTGAGTCAAATGGCCTTCGATCAGGCGATGCAATGCGTCCAAGGGCGCCGACTCAAGATCGGCATCGGCAATGACCCGATAAATAACCACCGAACCATGATCCAGAAGCATCTCGATCAGGTTGTCGCGGGTGCCGCAAAACCTGTTTAGCGTCGCCTTGCTGACTCCCGCTGCCTGGGCTATTTCTTTGAACGTGGCTCGCGGGTGGTCAACGATGGCGATCGCCAGGGCCTTCAGCAATTTCTCATCGGCAGCAGTTAAATCCATCGGTCACTCTTTATCTATCGCAGGCAGATGCGGGTATTTTGCCTAGAACACTCATTTTTCTCAAAGAGGATACTAGCTTTGTTCACATCAAAATCAAATGAGTCAATATTGACTCATTTGATTTTGGTGTGCATTATGCGCGGCTTCGACTACGTACTGGCTTCGTGCTTGGGTGAGATATGAACAAATTTCGCGAGTGGATCACTTTTTCCGTGATCTCCTGTTTGGTCGCCGTGACCCTGGTTGGCTGCGACAAGCCCGAAGAGCAAGGGGAGGAGGCGCCGGCGCGTGAAGTCGATGTGCTCAGCGTGCAGACCGAGCCCTTCACCGTGGTTGCCGAGCTACCAGGACGCATCGAGCCGGTGCGTGTCGCCGAGGTGCGCGCGCGGGTGGCGGGGATCGTGCTCAAGCGCACCTTTGAGGAAGGGGCCGACGTGAAGGCCGGCGACGTGCTGTTCCAGATCGACCCTGCGCCGTTCAAAGCGGCCCTGTCGCGGGCGCAGGGTGAACTGGCCCGCGCCGAGGCGCAGTTGTTCCAGGCCCAGGCGATGGTTCGCCGATACGAGCCGCTGGTGAAGATCAACGCCGTCAGCCAGCAGGATTTCGACAACGCCAAGGCCGCTCTGCAGAGTGCCCAGGCCGACAAGCGATCGGCCCAGGCCAATGTCGAAACCGCCCGCCTGGACCTGGGCTATGCCGAGGTTCGCGCACCCATTGCCGGACGCATCGGCCGAGCCCAGGTCACCGAAGGGGCGCTGGTAGGCCAGGGTGAGGCGACTCTGCTAGCGCGTATCCAGCAACTTGATCCGGTGTACGCCGACTTCACCCAGCCGGCTGCCGACGCCCTGCGCCTGCGCGCGGCCATCGCCGAGGGCAAGGTTGCCGGCGCTAGCGACCAGCCGTTGTCGCTGCGCGTCGATGGTACCGATATCGAGAGCAAGGGCACGCTGCTGTTCACTGATATCTCGGTGGATCGCAGCACCGGGCAAATCGCCCTGCGAGGGCAGTTCGACAACCCCGAGGGCGTGTTGCTGCCGGGTATGTACGTGCGTGTGCGCACGCCGCAGGGGCTCAACCAGAACGCCATCCTGGTGCCGCAACGTGCCGTGCAGCGTTCGGCTGACGGCCAGGCCAGCGTGATGCTGCTGGGCGAGGGCGATACCGTCGAGGTGCGCCAGGTCACTACTGGCGCCATGCAAGGCTCGCGCTGGCAGATCAGCGAGGGCCTGCAGGCCGGCGACAAGGTGATCACCAGCTCGCTGGCGGCTATCCGTCCGGGCGCCAAGGTCATCCCACGCGAGCAAGGCGCCGCCGAAAAAGCTCCACAGTCCCAGGCCCAGTAAGCCGGAGAACCATTCATGCCCCTGTTTTTCATCCGACGCCCCAATTTTGCCTGGGTAGTCGCCCTGTTCATCTCGCTAGGTGGCCTGCTGGTCATTCCGTTCCTGCCGGTGGCACAGTACCCCAACGTGGCGCCGCCGCAGATTACCGTGACCGCCACCTATCCCGGCGCCTCGGCGCAGGTGCTGACCGACTCGGTGACCAGCGTCATCGAGGAAGAACTCAACGGCGCCAAGAACCTGCTGTACTTCGAGTCCACCAGCAACGCCAACGGCATAGCCGAGATCACCGTCACCTTCCAGCCGGGGACCGACCCCGAACTGGCCCAGGTCGACGTGCAGAACCGTCTGAAGAAGGCCGAGGCGCGCATGCCGCAGGCCGTGCTGACCCTCGGCATCCAGACCGAGCAGGCCACCGCCGGCTTCCTGCTGATCTATGCGCTGAGCTACACCGATGGCGACAAGGACTCCGATGTCACGGCGCTGGCCGACTACGCGGCGCGCAGTATCAACAACGAAATCCGCCGGGTACCCGGTGTCGGCAAACTGCAGTTCTTCGCCTCCGAGGCGGCCATGCGCGTGTGGATCGATCCGCAGAAGCTGGTTGGCTACGGCCTGTCCATTGATGACGTGAACAACGCCATCCGCGCGCAGAACGTGCAGGTGCCGGCCGGTGCCTTCGGCAGCACGCCGGGTTCCAGCGAGCAGGAGCTGACGGCGACCCTGGCGGTCAAGGGCACCCTGGACAACCCGCAGGAATTCGCCGCCATCGTGCTGCGTGCCAACCAGGACGGCTCGCGCCTGACCCTGGGCGACGTGGCACGCATCGAGGTCGGCAGCCAGGACTACAACTTCGGCTCGCGCCAGGACGGCAAGCCCGCCGTTGCCGCCGCCGTGCAGCTGTCGCCCGGTGCCAACGCGATCCAGACCGCCGAGGCGGTCAAGCAGCGTCTGACCGAGCTGTCGGCCAACTTCCCGGACAACGTCGAGTTCTCCGTGCCGTACGACACCTCGCGCTTCGTCGACGTGGCCATCGACAAGGTCATCATGACCCTCATCGAGGCCATGGTGCTGGTGTTCCTGGTGATGTTCCTGTTCCTGCAGAACGTGCGCTACACCCTGATCCCGTCCATCGTCGTGCCGGTGTGTCTGCTTGGTACCCTGACCTTCATGTACCTGCTGGGCTTCTCGGTGAACATGATGACCATGTTCGGCATGGTGCTGGCCATCGGCATCTTGGTGGACGACGCCATCGTGGTGGTGGAGAACGTCGAGCGGATCATGGCCGAGGAAGGCCTGGCGCCGGTGCCGGCGACCATCAAGGCGATGGGGCAGGTGTCCGGGGCGATCATCGGTATCACCCTGGTTCTGTCGGCGGTGTTCCTGCCGCTGGCCTTCATGGCGGGTTCGGTGGGGGTGATCTACCAGCAGTTCTCGCTGTCGCTGGCGGTGTCGATTCTGTTCTCGGGCTTTCTCGCGCTGACCTTCACCCCGGCGCTGTGCGCCACGCTGCTCAAGCCGATTCCTGTAGGCCATCACGAGAAGACTGGCTTCTTCGGCTGGTTCAACCGCAAGTTCACCAGCCTGACCAGCCGCTACACGAAGCTCAACGACAAGCTGGTGCCGCGAGCCGGGAGGGTGATGTTCATCTACCTGGGCGTGGTGGTGCTGATGGGCTTTCTCTACATGCGCCTGCCGGAATCCTTCGTGCCGGTGGAAGACCAGGGTTACATGATCGTCGACATCCAGCTGCCGCCCGGCGCCACCCGTGAGCGTACCTCGGCCGCTGGTGGAGAGCTGGAGTCATTTCTGATGGCCCGCGAGGCCGTGCAGACGACCTTCCTGGTGCTTGGCTTCAGCTTCTCCGGCATGGGCGAGAACGCGGCCATTGCCTTCCCGCTGCTCAAGGACTGGTCTGAGCGTGATTCTTCGCAGTCGCCGGAAGCCGAGTCGGTTGCGGTCAACGAGCACTTCGCCAACCTCGATGACGGCGCAATCATGTCGGTACCACCACCGCCGATTGAAGGCCTTGGTAACTCCGGTGGCTTCGCCCTGCGCCTGCAGGACCGCGCCGGTCTCGGCCGCGATGCCCTGTTGGCAGCGCGCGATGAAGTGCTGGGCAAGGTCAACGGCAATCCGAAGTTCCTCTACGCCATGATGGAAGGTCTGGCCGAGGCGCCGCAGCTGCGCCTGGTGATCGACCGTGAGCAGGCCCGCACGCTGGGTGTCAGCTTCGAAGCGATCAGCAGCGCGCTGTCCACTGCGTTCGGCTCGTCGGTGATCAACGACTTCGCCAACGCCGGCCGCCAGCAGCGCGTGGTGGTACAGGCCGAACAGGCCGAGCGCATGACGCCGGAAAGCGTCCTGCGCCTGCATGTGCCCAACGACAGCGGCAGCCTGGTACCGCTGAGTGCTTTCGTCACCACGAGCTGGGAGGAAGGCCCGGTGCAGGTCGCGCGTTACAACGGTTACCCGTCGATCCGCATTGCCGGTGACGCCGCGCCCGGCGTGAGCACTGGCGAGGCGATGCTCGAACTGGAGCGCATCGCTGCCGAGCTGCCCGAAGGTATCGGCTACGAGTGGACCGGGCTTTCGTATCAGGAGCGGGTCGCCAGCGGCCAGGCGACGATGCTGTTCGCGCTGGCCATCACCGTGGTGTTCCTGCTGCTGGTGGCGCTCTACGAGAGCTGGGCGATCCCGCTGACGGTGATGCTGATCGTGCCGGTCGGCGCACTCGGCGCGGTACTGGCGGTGACTGCCATCGGCCTGCCCAACGACGTGTACTTCAAGGTCGGCCTGATCACCGTGATCGGCCTGGCGGCGAAGAACGCCATTCTCATCGTCGAGTTCGCCAAGGACCTGTGGGAAGACGGCTACTCGCTGCGCGATGCCGCTGTCGAAGCCGCGCGCCTGCGTTTCCGCCCGATCATCATGACCTCCATGGCGTTCATGCTCGGCGTGGTGCCGCTGGCCATCGCCACTGGCGCCGGCGCTGCGAGCCAGCGCGCACTGGGCACCGGGGTGCTGGGCGGGATGCTCAGCGCGACCATGCTCGGGGTGATCTTCGTGCCGATCTTCTTCGTCTGGGTGCTGTCGCTGCTGCGCACCAAACCTCAGCAAACCGACAACCATCCCCTGCATAAAGCGGAGTAATGCGATGACCTCTCACTTCATGCTCCGTCGCGCTCTGCTGCCCCTGGCCATCGCCGCCCTGGCGGGGTGTTCGCTGGCCCCGACCTACGAGCGCCCGCAGGCACCGGTCGCGTCGCACTGGCAAGCCGCCGACGCGGAGGGCGCCCGTGCCCAGGCGCTGGACTGGCAGACCTTCATCGTCGATGCCGACTTGCGCCGCGCGGTGGATACGGCGCTGAGCAACAACCGCAGCCTGCGCCAGGCGCTGCTGGATATCGAAGCTGCGCGTGCCCAGTACCGCATCCAGCGTGCTGATCGCCTGCCTTCGATCAACGCCAATGCCAGCGGCAACCGCCAGCGCCTGCCTGCCGATCTGTCGCAGACCGGGCGCTCGGAAGTGACCAGCAACTATCAGGTCGGCCTCGGCCTCGCGGAGTACGAAGTCGACCTGTTCGGCCGCGTGCGCAACCTCTCCGAGGCCGCGCTGGAGACCTACCTGGCGACCGAGGAGGCGACCCGTGCCACGCAGATCAGCCTGGTTGCCGAGGTCATCCAGGCCTACCTGACCCGCGATGGTGCGCTACGCCGCATGGCCCTGGTCGAACAAACCCTGGACAGCCGCATGGCCTCGCTGGAGCTGGTCAGCCAGCGCCGTGCAGCGGGGGCCGCCACCGCCCTGGATTACCAGGAAGCGGTCGGCCTTGCCGAACAGGCTAGGGCCGAGCGCGAGAGCACCGAACGCCAGTTACGCCAGGCGGACAACGCCCTGGTCCTGTTGCTCGGCACGCCAGATGCCGCTCGCCTGCTGCCCGCGACGCCCCGCGACGACCTGATGGTGCTGCAGGACATCGCCCCCGGCACCAGCTCGGAACTGATCGAACGGCGCCCGGACATTCTCGCCAGCGAGCACCGCCTCAAGGCGCGCAATGCCGATATCGGTGCAGCTCGCGCCGCGTTCTTTCCCCGGATCAGCCTGACCGGTTCGGTGGGCAGCTCCAGTGCCGAGTTGTCCGGATTGTTCGATGGCGGCTCGCGGGCCTGGAGCTTTGCCCCGACGCTGTCGCTGCCGATCTTCGCCGGTGGCCGCAACCGCGCCAACCTGGACCTCGCCGAAGTGCGCCAGGACGCGGCGGTGGCCGACTACGAAGGCACCATCCAGACCGCCTTCCGCGAAGTGGCCGATGCCCTGGCCGCCACCGACACCCTGCGCCGCGAGGAGGCTGCCCGCCAGGCTCTGGCCGGTTCCAGCGAGGCTGCGATGGCCCTGGCTAAGGCGCGTTACGAGGGCGGCGTGGACGACTACCTGCGTTATCTTGACGCCCAGCGCAGCACCTTTAGCAACCAGACCACACTAATTCAAATCAGCACGGAACGGCAGATTGCGCTGGTTGACCTGTTCAGGTCTCTGGGCGGTGGCTGGGGCCAAACTGAACCGATGGCCGGGATCGGCGCTGAGTGAGCAAAGCCAGGAGTCCTGCATCCGAAGACCGGACTCTGGCTCCATCACCGGTGAGCTACTGGTCATCGACGGGGCAATCGTCTGATCGAGAATAAGACTGTCTGACGACTGGCAGGCCTATGGATTATTGGTGGCAGCAGCTAACGGCTCTATAAAGAGCTGCAAAAAATCACTGTAACGCATGATTGACTGACTGCTTCTGGCCGGTTTCTGCCTGTTGCGTCTCTGCTGCCCACTGGCCAAGTCGGATGCACGCGGTGGTCAGTACCAATGCAATTGACTGGTCAAATGGGTGCAATTGCGCAGGTATGGACTTCAAGCCCCAATTTCCTGGAAAAGAGGTTCTTTCTATGGACATCCGACATCAGAGATTGAGTAGCGGAATGTCTGAGCTGAAGTCATGTCCATGGCTGTTCTTCTTTCCTTTACATCGATGAATGCTTCGCCGATCTGTCGGGTATTCAGGAAAACCTGACCCAGTTCGGACGCAAACTGCGGGCCAGGATCTTCCAGTGCACCAGTATCCCCGTGGGGGTCGGCATCGCTGGCACAAAGACGCTCGCCAAGCTGGCCAATCATACGGCGAAGCGCCTGCATGCGCAGACGGGCGGGGTGGTCGACATTACCGATCCGTTCAAGCGCGATTGGGTGCTGCGCAACACCGACGTGAAGGAGGTGTGGGGCATTGGCCGGCGAATGACCGCCCACCTCGAGGCAATGGGCATTCATACGGCGATGGACCTGGCCAAGGCTGACGCCCGCACGCTTCGGCAGACATTCAGTGTGATCGTGGAGAAGACTGCCCGCGAGCTGGCGGGCACGCCGTGCCTGGAGCTGGACGAGGCCGAACCCCCTAAACAGGAAATCTGCTGTAGCCGGATGTTCGGCAAGCGGCTGACAGAGCTTGCGCCCATCCAGCAGGCAGTGGCCACTTACGTTGGCCGAGCAGCGGAGAAGCTCCGGGTTCAGGGCTCAGTGTGCAAGCGCATGCGTGTGAGCATTCGCACCGGCATGTTCAACCCGGATGAGGCGCACCACGCACAAGGCGCGCTGGTGGAGCTGCCATACCCAACCTGCGACACGCTGCTGATGACCCGACTGGCTACCGACGCGGTCGGGCAGGTCTTCAGGCCAGGGTTTCGCTACAGCAAGGCAGAGGTGCTGCTGATGGACCTGCGGCAACCAGATGAATTTTCAGGGGACTTGTTTGCGCCCAGGCAATCGGTGGCATGTCACCGATTGATGCAGATGATGGATGACATCAACCAGCGCTGGGGGCGAGGGACAATGCGAGCCGCCAGCGTGCCGGCAACACCGGACTGGGGCATGAGGAGAGAGATGATGAGCCAATCCTATACCACGCGGATTGATCAGCTGTGGACGGTCAAATGTTGAACCTGTCATCGGCTTGGCCCCGTCTGCTTCCCCTTCCATAGGCGTGTGGTGTACAGAAGAGGGGGACCGGCGGAGGAGTCTCGCTCCAAGCCGCCGGCCATAAAGGTCATTGCTCTACGATGCAGATCCAGCGGTGGTTGTATCTGTAAGGCGCTCTGGTAAATGCAACCTCTGATACCAGGTTCATGCCGTGCTGCTTAAGCGCCTCGGTCAGTTGAGCGAGTGTCTCTGCTTGGATAGTCATTGCTGTCACCTCGTCAGATTTACTGCGTTCATTATTCTTGACCGAATAGGCAGCTACCGAATTCATTTTTTTGAGTGACGGTTTCGAGCCTTTACGCGCAGCCAGTGCCCATATCATGCGCAAGCGCTATCGCTTTCTGTGTATTGGGTTACATCGGTGGGGTAAGGGCGACGAGCCGCGAAAAGCAGTGAACTTCTGAGAGGGGTAATCGCTCTGAGGTTGGCCGTTACGTTAGATGCGTGGCGCCCCCCCTCTCTCAACGCTTATCTGCGGAATGACTGACATGTTTTCGGAAGACTTTTACGGCGTGTTTCTGGTAGCTGAGGCCGTGCTGGCATTCACTGTGCTGGCCGTTGCTTTTCACTGGAATCGAAGCGCATAACCCCTCAAGGATGGCGTCCTGCGTGCCCTCTCCCAGGCACTTATCTTGAACCTCTGCTCTGAAACGCTGGTCTTCAGCATGAGAGGCATCCTTCTTCGGCTTCCTCATCAAAGATTGAAATGTTCTGAAGCTAGGGTTGTACCGAAGCCAATTCCATTATTGACGGAGTCAGGAAATGGATTATTCCAGCATGGTTGAATCGTTGGACAAAATGCTGAAAGACGCGGCTGGCGCGCAGTCCGGGTTGCAGGGGGCAGGTGCCGGTTGTCATCGATGGAGTCGCTGCCATTCGTCCGCGACTTCGCCCATCGTCGATGGTGCCCCGGTTTTGATCCATGCCATAAAGGAGCGGTCGAACCGGAATGACGGGCCGCACTCACTGAGCAGAAACTGACGCACTTTGTGCGTGTTGCGGTAATGCTTGTCTAGCGCGGTGGTGCGGGTAATCGGCCCGGCGTGCCAGTCGACGCTCATGGTCTGCTCCTTGACTGCGAAAAGGCACAAAGCCCGTAGACCAAAAATCTACAGGCCTTGTCGGCGTGTGAAAATAGTCAGTCTTCGAACTGGATCACCATGCGGCCTTTGATCGTGCCCTCCAGCATCTCGTCAAAGATCTGGTTGATATCTTCGATCGGTCGCAGCGTCACCTTGGGCACGACTTTGCCTTCTGCGGCAAACTGGAAGGCTTCCTGCAGGTCCTGGCGTGTACCGACCAATGAGCCCACTACTTCAATTCCATCCAGCACCAGGCGGGGAATGTTCAGGTCCATGGACTCCGACGGAAGCCCGACAGCAACCAGTCGCCCGCCAGCGCGCAAGGCATCGACGGCCGAGTTGAATGCGCCTTTGGCGACGGCAGTCACTACGGCAGCGTGGGCGCCACCGGTCTTGGCCTGGATAACCTTCGCGGCGTCTTCGTTGAGCGGGTTGACCACCAAATCTGCGCCCATTTCGCTGGCGAAGCGCAGTTGCTGTTCATTGACGTCGATGGCGATCACTTTCGCGTTGAAGACGTTCTTGGCGTATTGCAGGGCCAGGTTGCCCAGCCCGCCGAGGCCGTAGATGGCGATCCACTGGCCGGGGCGGATGTTGGAGATTTTCACCGCCTTGTAGGTCGTGACGCCAGCGCAGGTAATGCTGCTGGCGGCAGCGGAATCGAGGCCGTCGGGTACTTTGACCGAGTAATCGGCGTTGACGATGCAGGCCTCTGCCATGCCGCCGTCCACGGTGTACCCGGAGTTCTTCACCTCGCGGCACAGGGTTTCGTTGCCGCTGTTGCAGTACTCGCAATGCCCGCAACCCTGATAGAACCAGGCAACACTGGCACGGTCGCCCGGTTTGAGCGAGGTAACCCCCGGCCCGACTGCCTGGACCACGCCGATACCTTCATGGCCCAGCACGACGCCGGTCTTGTCACCGAAGTCGCCATTCTTTACGTGCAGGTCGGTGTGGCACACACCGCAGCATTGCATCTTCAGCAGCGCTTCGCCGTGTTCGAGGGGGCGCAGGGCTTTCTCTACTATGTCCACGCGACGGCCTGGTGCAACGACAGCAGCTTTCATAAGAGCCTCCGTGTCTATCTGAGTGAGCTTGGGTTATCGCCGGGTTAGCATAGCCCTTGGCGGGCCGGGCAAAACTGCTACAGGTCATGCGCGGCTGGATTAGCAGGTGTAGCAGCGGCCCTGCGTATGCTTCATGAACACGTCGCAAAAAGAAAAGCCCGCGGCAATGATGCGGCGGGCTTCAAGAACGTACGGAGCAGGGTCAGTGTGCCGGTCTGGTTGTGAGTATTTCGTGAAGCTCAGGTCATGAGGCTGTCATGTTCCCTGGGCCATAAAAAAGCCCGCCATGAAAGGCGGGCAAAAGACGTTTGAAGGGAGAGCCTGCAGGCTGCACCCGGCCGGTTAACCCAGGATTAAGCGGAACACATTGACCTTGGCACCTGATCAGCCTATACAGGCCTGCCATCACCCCAGGAGCCAGCATGCACGACCAAGACGACCTGCACGAACCCGAGCATGATCACTTGCTTGACCATGAATTTCTCTACGAAGACATGGAGCCCGAGGCGGATGCCCAAGGCGCCGAGGATGAAGTGGAAGAAGATGAGGAAACGCTGGATGACCTTGATGATGAAGAGCGTGATCACCCAGCCTGGTTCGATGACTGCGAAGACGACTGACTCAGCGCCCGTCCACCGAGAAACGCCCAGGGCCGCTCACTGCCAGCAACAGCAAGCCACCCATGATGGCAAGGTTTTTCAGGAACTGGGTCATGTTGGCGCTGCGTTCGGGGTCGACCATGTTCCAGAACGGGTGGCCCAGCAGTGCCGTACCCAGCACGAACAGTGCGAATAGAAATGCCAGCGGGCGGGTGTAAAAGCCCAGGATGAGCAGGATGCCGACGACGAACTCCATGAGCACGGCAATCGCTGCCGCCAGCATGGGGGCAGGGGCGCCGAGCGACGTCATGTAGCCAACCGTGCCATCAAAGCCGGTCAGCTTGGCCCAGCCAGACAAGACCAACAAAATCATCAGCAGTACGCGGGCAATCAGGATAATGATGTCGCGTTGGCCATCGAGCAGCGAGTAGCGCATGGCGGCGTTCCAGTGGAAGAGGACACGCTCCACTTTAGCAGCTGTGCCAAGGATTGCTGGCAGGCAGCAAAAAGGCGCCCCAAGGGCGCCTTTTCGAGGAAGTTTGGTGCGAGTGGCGGGACTCGAACCCGCAAGGCTCACGCCGACAGATTTTAAGTCTGCTGTGTATACCAATTCCACCACACTCGCACGCTTGAAAGGGTCGTGACGACCAGCCCACTTCTAGGCAGAAGGGCTTTGCAATCAAGCGCGCTTTATAACCCATTGTTATATTTGAGTCAACTGCAGCACCTATGATCAACAGAAGGGTTGGACCACCGGGCAATTGACACCTTGGTGTCATTACGCCACTGTTGCCGCCTTTATTGGATCCAAGAGTATGCCGCGATGACTCGGTCTGACCCTTGCACGCAAGTGGCGCGCCCACGGCTGTTCTGGCGGCTGCTATTTGCCCAGGTGATGGTGTTGGGCGCGTTTCTGTTCCTCAGCCTGATAAGCCTGGGTGGCTACCTGTTGATGCTCGGTTTCGATGCTGAGCACCCACAGCCGCAGCGGTGGATGGCTTTGGTGGGCGGAGGGGTTATCATGCTGGTTGGCCTGTGGCTGTTGAGGGTGGCGATGCCACGGCGCATCAGCCCCGTGCTGGTCGAGCCTGAACGCTGACCATCGCTAGCCGCTGGCGGGCACCCTCGGCTAACGTTTATGTCCCTTGCGCTGTGCCAGTGGAGTCTTCATGGTTTCAGCTGACTGCCTCGACAACCCCGTCATGCCTGAACACCGCTATGAGCAGCTGGTTCAGTCTGTGGTGGATTACGCCATCTACATGCTGAATACGTCTGGCCATGTGGTGTCGTGGAATGCCGGGGCGCAACGGATCAAAGGCTACCGCGCCGATGAAGTGATCGGCCAGCATTTCTCGCTGTTTTTCACCCCCCAGGACTGCGCCGACGGCCGCCCTGAGCGCTTGCTGCGCCAGGCGCTGGAGGAAGGAGTGGCGCAGGATGAGGGCTGGCGCGTGCGCAAGGATGGCACACAGTTCTGGGCCCTGGCGGCGCTGGATGTGATCCGCGATGACCAAGGGCAGATCATCGGCCTGGCCAAGGTCACGCGGGACATCACCGACCGCCGCGAGTCGGCGATGCAACTGGATGCAGTGCGCGCCCAGTTGTTCCAGGCGCAGAAGCTGGAAGCCCTCGGCCAGCTGACCGGGGGGCTGGCGCATGATTTCAACAACATGCTCACCATCATCATCAGTTCCGCGCGACTGGCGCTCGCCAGCAAAGACCCGGCGCGCATCGAGCGCATGTTGCAGCACATTCTCGTCGCCGGGCAGCGGGGCACTGAACTGACCCAGCAGCTGCTCAGCTTTGCTCGCCACCGTCAGCTCGATGTAGCGCGTGTCGCACCGGCAGACCTGGTCGCTACTACCCGCGGCCTGTTGGAGCACGCACTGCCCAGCTCGATAGAGCTACAGGTGCAGTTGGAAGCGGACTTGCCGTTGATTGAAGTGGATGCCGGGCAGTTGCAGATGGTGCTGCTGAACCTGCTGTTCAACGCCCGCGATGCTATCGCAGAGGAGGGCCGGATAGGTCTGACAGTCGATGTGGTTGAGCTGGCTGGCGAGGTGGGAGGGCTGCACGGCAGCTTTGTGCGCTTCGTGGTGGAAGACAGTGGTGGAGGGATTGCACCAGAAATTCTGCCGCGCATCTTCGAGCCATTCTTCACGACCAAGGCGTTCGGCAAGGGTACTGGCCTGGGCCTTAGCCAGGTATATGGCTTTGCCAGGCAGAGCGGTGGCGCTATCCACGTCGACAGTGAGCCCGGCCATGGAACTTTCATGCAGCTTTACTTGCCAACGTATCAGGACAAGACCAACAGCCCACTCGACAGGTAAGCATCATGGCGCAGGCACTCAGGCGGTTGGTGACAGGTATCGAAGGGCTCGATGCGCTGCTCAAGGGGGGGCTGGTAGCCGGAGCCTCCTACATCATTCAAGGCCCGCCGGGTGCCGGCAAGACTATCCTGGCCAATCAGCTGGCCTACGGGCACGTGCGCTCGGGCGGCCGCGTGCTGGTCGCTACCTTGTTGAGCGAGTCGCATGAGCGGCTGTTCCAGTACCTGTCCACCCTGGACTTTTTTGACCCGACGCTGGTTGGCGATCAGATACAGTTTGTCAGTGCCTTCGATACCCTTGAGCAGGAAGGTCTGGATGCTGTGGTGCGGCTGCTGCGCCAGGAAATCGCCCGGCAGCAGGCCAGCCTGCTGATTGTCGACGGTGTGCTTAATGCCCGGGTGCGTGCCGAAACCACGCTGGACACCAAGAAATTCGTCTCCGAGCTGCAGGGCCATGCGGCCTTTGCCGGCTGCACCGTCCTGCTGCTCACCAGTGCGCGGCTGGACGAGGGCAGCCCGGAGCACACCATGGTCGACGGGGTAATCGAGTTGGGTGAGCAACTGGTGGGCAGCCGCGCCGTGCGCCATATCCAGTTGCGCAAGACCCGCGGCAGTGCGGCGTTGTCGGGGCGCCATGAATGCCTTATCAATGAAAGCGGCATGCAGGTCTATCCGCGCCTGGAAGCGTTGTTCAGCCACCCGAGCCAGATGGGCAGCGCCACCCCGGCGCGCATCAGCAGTGGTGTGTCATCCCTGGATGAGATGCTCGAAGGCGGCCTGGCGATGGGTTCGGTCAGCCTGTTGATCGGGCCCTCTGGTATTGGCAAGACATCATTGGGGCTAGCCTTTCTTGGCGCCAGCACCGTGCAGGCGCCGGGGCTGCATTTCGGCTTTTATGAAACGCCCGAACGCCTGCGCAACAAGGCTGCGTCGCTGGGTTATGACTTTGCAGCGATGGAGCAGGACGGTAGCCTGCAGTTGTGTTGGCAGCCGACTACCGAGGGCCTGCTAGACCAGATCGGCGCGCGCCTGCTCGAACGTGTCGAGGCGCAGGGCAGCAAGCGCGTGCTGATTGACAGCCTTGGGGCATTCAGTCGCCTGGCCGTCGATCCGGCGCGGCTCAATGGGTTTTTCCGCGCCATCGCCGGCGAGCTGCGTGCGCGTGATGTGAGCGTGATGTTGACTTGGGAAATGCGCGACATCTTCGGCGCGGAAATCAGCGCGCCGGCCCCGGACCTGTCGAGCATTGTCGACAACCTGATGCTGATGCGCTTCGTCGAGCTGGATTCTCAACTACGGCGCATGCTGTCGATCCTCAAGGTGCGTGACAGTCACCATGACCCGGCCTTGCACGAACTGTTGATCGGGCCGCAGGGCATTAGCTTGCGCAAGGCGTTCGAAGGCGCCAGTGGTGTGCTCTCGGGAACGCCCGTGCCGCAGGGGAGCGGGTGACGGAGCAAACCGATGAACACCATCCTGATCGTCGATGACGAATACCTGATTGCCGATATCCTTGGTTTTGCCCTGGAGGACGAAGGCTATCTGGTAGAAAAGGCGAGCAACGGCTGCAAGGCACTGGAGGCCTTGAAGGAAAAGCGTGTTGAGCTGGTGATCACCGACTACATGATGCCGCTGCTCAATGGTGAGGAGCTGGTTCGTGCCATGCGCCAAGACCCATTGCTGTGCGAATTGCCGGTCATTCTGATGAGCGGCGCACAGGCCAGCCAAGGATGCCCGGCCCTGTTCGCCGCCATATTCGACAAGCCTTTCGACATGGACGAGATGATCGCCAAGGTGCGCCAGTTGTTGGGCACCTGAGCCTGGCGATCAAGCGCAGCCATGTTCCCTGGGGGCTCAGTGTGAGTCTTCGTGTTTCTCCGGGGCCGGGCTGCCAGCCTGAATACGCTTGAAGATCTCTTCGCGATGGACCTGAACATCTTTCGGTGCATCGATACCGATCCTCACCTGCATCCCTTTGACGCCCAGAATGGTGACTTTGATGTCATCGTTGATGACGATGCTTTCGCCAACCTTACGGGTGAGTATCAGCATGTAGTTCTCCTTGGTAATGTAAGAGTCCGCCGGCCTATTTGCCGCAGCGGTGGGAGCTTGTCCCTCTTCCTTCTCATTAAAGACGCTTTCGGCGGATAAGAATTCCCAGACAGACAAATTCTGTTGCGTGTCTTCACTTGCAGGGGCCGGTGCAAACCGTCAACGGTTTGTCGGCCAAGGTGCTCGATGGCAAGGATAGGGGGCTTGGACGCTAATGGGAAATTTCTTCGTATCATGGGCTAGATAGACAGGCTTAATGGTCATCCTGTTCCTCAAGCGCCTGAAGAAACAGCAATAATGCCACTTCTTCGGGGTCCAGGCCTTTGCGTACACGGTTTTTTGGCAAACTGGCCAAACGCCCCAGTGCATAGTGCTCCAGTACTGCCGGGTGGATATAGCAGCGCCTGCAGACTGCCGGCGTATTACCCAAGCGCGTTGCGACCTGACGGACTATCGCCGCGACCTGGCGTTTGGCTTCGCTTTCCGGCTCCCAGGCCAGCGGTTTAAGTAAGTCCAGCGCCAGGCTGCTGCCGGCCCAGGTGCGGTAATCCTTGGCGGTAAAGTCCGCGCCGGTCAGTTGCTGCAGAAACTGGTTCACCTCACCCGAGCCTACGCTGTGGCGCTGGCCGTCTTCATCCAGGTACTGGAACAGCGCTTGCCCAGGTAACTCCATGCAGCGTTTGAGCAGGCTGGCCAGGCGCCGGTCGTTGAGGGTGACATTGTGTTCGACGCCGCGCTTGCCGCGAAACTGGAAGCGGATGGTGCCGCCTTTCACTTGTACGTGGCGGTTGCGCAGGGTGGTCAGGCCGTACGACTGGTTATCGCGCAGGTAGCGCTGGTTGCCGATGCGGATCAGGGTGTGGTCCAGCAGGCTCACCACCAGCGCCATGACTTTTTCCCGGTCCAGCCCTGGGCGAGCCAAGTGGGCCTCCAGTTGCGCGCGCAGCTTGGGCAGCGCTTTGGCGAAGGCCAGCATGCGCCCGTACTTGTGCTGGTCGCGCAGTTCGCGCCACTGCGCGTGATAACGGTACTGCTTGCGGCCACGGGCATCACGGCCGGTTGCCTGCAGGTGGCCCTGCGGGTCGGTGCAGATCCACACATCGGTATAGGCCGGGGGGATTACCAGGGCGGCGATGCGCGCAAGGGTTTCGCTGTCGCGTACCCGTTGGCCATCCGGATCCAGGTAAATGAAACGGTCACGCCAGCGTCGCCGGGTCAGGCCCGGCTGGCTGTCGTCAACGTAATGCAGCGTGCGCGGCAGGGGGCAGTCGAGCATAGGGTGCGGGCCTTGATCGGGTCACTGATCAATGGACAACACCTGAGCGCAGGATGCTCAGCCTAAAAGGGCCACCGACTTGATCTGGGCGAACAGTACCTGGCCCGGGTGCAAGCCGAGCTGGTCTGCCGAGAAGCGGGTGATGCGCGCAAGCAGGGCATTGCCACCGGCATCCAGGCTGACCAGCACATGCGCCGGGTTGTCCGCCGGGCGGCTATCACGCACACGCACTGGCAGGCGGTTGAGGATGCTTGACGTACTGTCTGCCGCCAGTGCCAGGCTTACGTCCCGGGCCTGCACCTTGACCCGCAGCGTGCTGCCCATCGTATGCGCCGGGTGGGCGATGCGCAGCAGCGGCCCGCTACTGCCGGGCAGGCGCAAGTCGAGCAGGTCGTAGTGCGGATCGTGGCCCACCACCATGCCCTCGAACACCACGCCAGCATCGTCGCCCTGGGCCAGCGACAGGTCCAGGCGGGCCAGGGTTTCGCCGATCGGGCCGCTGGCGACCGCCCTGCCTTGTTCAAGCAAGACCAGATGGTCGGCCAGTCGCGCCACTTCATCCTGGGCATGGCTGACGTACACCAACGGGATGTCCAGTTCGTCGTGCAGGCGCTCCAGGTAGGGCAGGATCTCGCGCTTGCGAGGCCCGTCCAGCGCCGCCAGCGGTTCATCCATCAACAACAGCCGTGGGCTGCTGAGCAAGGCGCGGGCAATGCCCACCCGCTGCGCCTCGCCGCCAGACAAGGTTGCCGGGCGGCGCTCCAGCAAGTGGCCGATACCCAATAGCTGGCAAGCCTGGTCGAGGCTGACCTTGCGTTCAGCAGCCGCTACCCGGCGCCAGCCGAATTCCAGGTTACCGCGTACCGACAGGTGCGGGAACAGGCTGGCCTCCTGGAACACGTAGCCCACCGGGCGCAGGTGCGGCGCCTGGAAGTAGCCGCGGGCGCTGTCTTCCCAGACTTCGCCATTAACCTCGATGTAGGCACTGGCGGCCCGTTCCAGGCCGGCCAGGCAGCGAAGGCAGCTGGTCTTGCCGGAGCCCGAGTGGCCGAACAGCGCGCTGATGCCGCGCCCGGGCAGGTGCAGGTCAACGTCCAGGGTGAAGTCGTCGCGCGCCAGGTTCAGGCGCGCCACTATCGATGCGGTCATGTCAGCTCCAGCCAGCTTTGCCGCGGCGTCCGGCGTACAGCAAGAGCAGCACCAGGAAAGAGAACACCAGCATGGCACCGGCCAGCCAGTGGGCTTGCGAATACTCCATGGCCTCGACGTGATCGAAGATTTGCACCGACACCACTCGGGTCTTGTCGGGAATGTTGCCGCCGATCATCAGCACCACGCCAAATTCGCCCACGGTATGGGCGAAGCCGAGGATGCTGGCCGTGACGAAGCCGGGGCGGGCGAGCGGCAGCACCACATGAACGAAGGTGTCCCATGGGCTGGCGCGCAGGGTAGCGGCGACTTCCAGCGGTCGCTGGCCGATGGCGCCAAAGGCATTCTGCAGCGGCTGCACGACGAACGGCATGGAGTACACCGTCGAACCGATCACCAAGCCTGTGAAGCTGAACACCACGCTGCCCAGGCCCAGTGCCTGGGTAGCCTGGCCTAGCCAGCCGTGTGGCCCCAGGGCGATCAGCAGGTAAAAGCCGATCACCGTCGGAGGCAGTACCAGCGGCAGTGCCACTACCGCACCCACCGGGCCGCGTAGCCATGAGCGCGTGCGCGCCAGCCACCAGGCGATGGGGGTGCCGATGACCAGCAGGATCAGCGTGGTCAGGCTGGCCAGCTTGACGGTCAGCCAGATGGCACCCAGGTCACTGGCGTCCAGGGGCATCAGCGTTCATAGCCGTAGGACTTGATCACCGCTGCGGCTTTCGGACCTTTCAGGTATTCGACCAGCGCCTTGGCGGCAGCATTGTCCTTGCCTTTGTTAAGGATCACGGCGTCCTGGCGGATCGGGTCGTGCAGGTTGGCCGGTACGATCCAGGCCGAGCCGTTGGTTACCTTGCCGTCCTTGTAGATCTGCGACAGCGCAACGAAGCCCAGCTCGGCATTGCCGGTGGAGACGAACTGGAAGGCCTGGGTGATGTTCTGGCCTTCGACAATCTTGCCCTTGGTGGCTTCGGTGAGCTCCAGCTTGTCCAGCACCTGGGTGGCGGCCAGGCCGTAAGGTGCCGCTTTCGGGTTGGCGATGGACAGGTGTTTGTAGTCGTTCTTCTTCAGCACGTCACCCTTGGCGTCCACGTAGCCTTCTTTCGCCGACCACAGGGCCAGGGTGCCGATGGCGTAGGTGAAGCGCGACCCGGGGACAATTTCCTTTTCTTCTTCAAGCTTCTTCGGGGTGCTGTCGTCAGCGGCGAGGAACACTTCGAACGGTGCGCCGTTCTTGATCTGTGCGTAGAACTGCCCAGTGGCGCCGTAGGCCGCGACCAGTTTGTGGCCAGTGTCTTTTTCGAAGTCCTTGGCGATGGCCTGGATGGGGGCAGTGAAGTTGGCTGCGACCGCGACCTGGACTTCGTCGGCCCAGGCAGTGTTGAAGGCGAACAGGGTGGCCAGGGCGGTGGCGGCCAGGTGGGAGGGGCGGATACGCATCAAGACAGCTCCTTGGGGTTATCGTTATGTCCTGAACTATATAGCGATAGGCCATTTGCCGGGAAGGGGCTGGGTGATGCATTTGCAGGCTCGGCCTCTTCGCAGCACAAGGCTGCTCCTACAGGCGCCGCACCTTTTTAGGAGCAGCCTTGTGCTGCGAAGAGGCCGAGCCTGTATATGAAGATGCCTAACGATTAACCAAGGCCAGTGCCTTTTCGGCAATCTCCCGGGTCAGCTCCCCCGCAGGCATGTGCCTACCCAACCTCAGAGCCTGCCCTGCCCAGAGGTTGCTGAAGTCACTGTTACCCTGCGGATCGGTGATCGCCCGCAAAGGCATCAGTGCCCCACCCGCCAGCGGGAAGCGCGGTGCCAGGTCGCTCATCGGCCCTAGCTCGCGCATGATGCGGTTGTTGATGCCACGCGCCGGTCGGCCGGTAAACAGGTTGGTCAACGCCGTGTCGCTGGCGGGCGCGCTGTCCAGCGCCTGGCGGTGCGCCGGCGAAACCTTGGCCTCGGGGCAGAACAGGTAAGCCGTGCCGATCTGCACTGCCGAAGCGCCCAAGGCCAGTGCCGCCACCAGGCCGCGGTGGTCACCGATACCGCCTGCGGCGATCACCGGCACGCTGACCGCGTCCACCACCTGCGGCACCAGGGCAAAGGTGCCGATCTGGCTGGTAATGTCGTTGCTGAGGAACATGCCCCGATGGCCACCGGCTTCATAACCCATGGCGATGATCGCGTCACAGCCATTGCGTTCCAGCCAGACTGCTTCTTCCACCGTCGTCGCGCTGGACAGGACCTTGGCACCACTGGCCTTCACTCGATGCAGCAGGTCAGCCTGGGGCAGGCCGAAGTGGAAGCTCACCACCTCCGGGCGCAGTTGCTCGATCAGCTGGCAGCTTTGTTCGTCGAACGGCGCACGGTTGGACACTGGCGTGGGGGCCGTGAAATCGGCACCCGTTTCGCTGTAATAAGGCTCAAGCGCCTGCTTCCAGCGTGCATCACGCTCGGCATCGGGCGCTGGCGGCTGATGGCAGAAGAAGTTCAGGTTCAGCGGGCGGCCCGGGCAAGCCTTTCGAAAGGCTGCGATCTCGCCACGCACCTGTTCGCCTGTGAGCATGGCGCAGGGCAGGGCGCCAAGCCCCCCGGCGTCGGCCACGGCAATGGCCATGGCCGAACCGCTGGCACCGGCCATGGGCGCCTGCAGAATGGGCAACTCGATGCCCAGCAGATCGAGGATACGACGGTCGGGCCAGTTGCTCATGCAGTTCTCCTTGGCGCGCAGCCTTACAGTGCCTTGCTCACCTGAATGTCGCTGATCTTGTCGGCGTCGTCGCCGTGGATCTTGCGCAGGGCATCGAGGGCCTGCTCCTGCGAGGCGTCGGGCATGACGGCGAAATCCCAGCGGCGCTCGCCGTCGAGCTTGTATTTGATGACGTATTTGATGTTCTGGGTCATGGCAGTCTTATCTGAGTTTCGACGAAGAGCGACGGATGATCTTGATCTTGTGGCTCAAGGTTGGCTTGCGCGTCACCGAGATCGGGCGGGTGGTCACGGTGTCGATGGTGATGTTCCAGAAACCGGTGCTGGGTACCGTAATTTTGGCCGGGAAGTCGACAAACTGACCGCCGTGGTAGGTGTGACGGCCGCCGTTCTTGAAGCTGCGGAAGTTGGCGTCGTTCATCAGGCGGATATTGCAGCGCTGGGAGCATTCGATGACGACGATGTCGTCCTCGTTGAGGTGCTCGCGCTGGTGGACGAATTTCATGTGATGCTCCGCAAGGGTTGGATCTGTAAAGGCAAAAGATACCACGATGTGTCGCTACACTGGCGCGCTCGATGGTCAGGCCCCGCTAAATCTGCCAATGCAGGGAGCAAAACGACCTGGTTGTGGTCGAACTGGATTCTTGAAGGCTGAGGTGCTCTAAATGAAGTGGATGGTGGCGGTGGTGTCTTTGGCTCTGGGCGGTTGTGTGAGTGTTTCGGAACTGGAGCAATCCCACGAGACGCTGGATGTGATTTCCGGCAAGACCCCGCGTGAATATGCCGACTGCATCAAGCTAAAGCTGGCTGATACGCGCGATCCGTTGGTAGAGGAGCCACGTGGCGACGGCCTGCGCCTGATCGTGCCGCAGAAAATCAGCTCCGGGGCAGGCCCTGCGGCGCTGGTGGACATCGACAAGCGTGGCGGCGGCAGCAGCATCAAGCTGCATGAGCGGCTGAACAACTTCCCCCTGCGCCTGGGCGATGTGCGCACGGCGGCCACCCAGTGCATCTCCGGACATTGATCTGAGGCAACGGACCTTCCTGTCTTTGCTTATATGTTTTAAGCCTAAACATATAACAAAAGAAAAGGAGATTCGTGATGACACCGTTCAGACGCGCCCTGGTCGGCGGCTTGCTGGTCCTGGCCTGGCCCATGGCACATGCCGTGGAGGGCCAGAAAATCTTCACCCAGGGTGGGGCCAACCCCGCCGCCATGGCGTGCCTCGGGTGCCATGGCCCGGACGGCAAAGGTATCGCCGCTGCCGGCTTTCCACGTCTGGCCGGGTTACCGGCCGGTTACCTCAGCAAGCAATTGCACGATTGGCGCAGCGGCAGCCGCAAGCAGCCGGTGATGGAGCCATTGGCCAAGGCCTTGACCGAGGATGAAATCGAGGCGGTGAGTGCCTATCTGGCCAGCCTGCCGGCCGACCCCGCCAGCAAGTTGTGGCGCCAGCAAATCGCCGTTGACCCTACCACCCGAATGGCCCTTTACGGCGACTGGAGTCGTCAGATCCCGGGGTGTGTGCAGTGCCATGGTCCTGGCGGCGGTGGCGTTGGCGAACACTTTCCGCCTTTGGCCGGCCAGCCTGCCAGTTACCTGGTGGCCCAGCTCAATGCCTGGCGTGACGGCAGCCGCAGCAATGACCCCAACCAGCTGATGGTTGGCGTGGCCAAGGCCATGACCGATGAGGAGATCAAGGCTGTTGCCGAGTTCTTCGCCCGCGCCGTCAGCCAGGAGGTCAAGCCATGAAACCGATGATTCCAACGCTGTTGCTGTTGGCCATGGGCAGCGCCCAGGCGGCCGTGCCGATCGCCATGGAAGATCAGTCGCAGTTGAACGTGCCTGGCCTGCAGGCTGCGCCGCAGTTCGTGCCGCCCGCTGAAAACGCGTTGCCCGACAACGCCTTTGGCAAGATGGTGCGCGAGGGCCATGCCCTGTTCGTCGATACACGCCGGCTGATGCCCGAGGCCGTGGGCAACGGCATGAACTGCAGTAACTGCCACCTCGACCAGGGGCGGCTGGCGCATTCGGCGCCGATGTGGGGCGCTTATCCGATGTACCCCGCATACCGCAAGAAAAACGACAAGGTGAATACCTACGCCGAGCGGATCCAGGGGTGCTTCCAGTTCAGCATGAATGGCAAGCCACCTGCCGCTGACAGCCCGCAAATGACGGCATTGGCGACCTATGCCTACTGGCTTTCGACCAAGGCGCCAACGGGGGTGGAAATTGCCGGGCGGGGTTACCCGGAAGTGCCGCAGCCCCAGGGCGGCTATGACTTCAAACGTGGCCAGCAGGTGTACCGCGAGCAATGCGCGATCTGCCATGGCGACAACGGTGAAGGGCAGAAGGTGGCCGGTGAGTACGTGATGCCGCCGTTGTGGGGCAAGGAGTCCTACAACTGGGGCGCCGGTATGCACCGTATCAACACAGCGGCGTCGTTCATCAAGTCCAACATGCCGCTGGGCAAGCCGGGCAGCCTCAGCGATCAGCAGGCCTGGGACGTGGCGGCGTGGATCAACCGCCACGAACGGCCGCAGGACCCGCGGTTGGTCGAGGGCTCCATCGAGAAGACGCGGGTGAAGTTCCATGCCAATGACGGCGTGAACCTGTATGGTCAGAAGGTAGATGGGGTGCTGATCGGGCAGGGCACCGGTAGCTGATGCAGCACCTGTGCCGGCCTCTTCGCGGGTGAACCCGCTCCCACAAAATCTGTGCAGAGCTCAGGCCTGATGCGGTACCTGTGGGAGCGGGTTTGCCCGCGAAAGGGCCGGTACAGGCACCCTTGTTTTGCTGTCATCCGCCCGTCATGTGTGACGTTATTATTTACGATCCCCCGGAACTATCTACACTGGGTTATCTCTATGATGGCATCGGTCGCTATCGGGGGGCATTGTAAGGTGAGTGCCGCCTGATTAGACTGCGGCGAATTCCACAGGCCTAGCCTTTGTTAAGGACGTATATGATCAAAAAATGCTTGTTCCCGGCGGCCGGCTACGGCACTCGCTTCCTGCCCGCAACCAAAGCCATGCCCAAGGAAATGTTGCCGGTGGTCAACAAGCCACTGATCCAGTATGGCGTTGAAGAAGCATTGGATGCTGGTCTGAACGAAATCTCCATCGTGACCGGCCGCGGCAAGCGCGCCCTGGAAGACCACTTCGACATCAGCTACGAGCTGGAAAACCAGATCAAGGGCACCGACAAGGAAAAATACCTGGTGGGCATCCGTCGCCTGCTCGACGAGTGCTCGTTCTCCTACACCCGTCAGACCGAAATGAAAGGCCTGGGCCACGCGATCCTCACCGGCCGCCCGCTGATTGGCGACGAGCCGTTTGCAGTGGTGCTGGCGGACGACCTGTGCGTCAACCTTGACGGTGACGGTGTGCTGGCGCAGATGGTCAAGCTGTTCAAGCAATACCGCTGCTCGATCGTCGCGATCCAGGAAGTCGATCCGCAGGAAACCAACAAGTATGGCGTCATTGCCGGCGAGGAAATCCGTGACGGTATCTTCCGTGTGGACTCGATGGTCGAGAAGCCCAAGCCTGAAGATGCGCCATCGAACCTGGCCATCATCGGCCGCTACATCCTGACCCCGGATATCTTCGAGAAGATCGAGCAGACCGAGCCGGGCAAGGGTGGCGAGATCCAGATCACCGACGCGCTGATGAAGCAAGCGGCAGAAGGTAACGTGATCGCCTACAAGTTCAAGGGCAAGCGTTTCGACTGCGGTGGTGCCGAAGGCTACATCGAGGCGACCAACTTCTGCTTCGAGAACTTCTACAAGGCTGGCAAGGCTTACTGATAAGCCCCGCAGGTCATAGAGAGCCACCCTTCAGGGTGGCTTTTTTGTTTGCAGTGGCCAACGGCGTTATGCTGTGCGCCTGCCTAGGAGAGTGAATACATGGCCTACGATTTTGATCTGTTCGTGATTGGTGCCGGGTCTGGCGGTGTGCGCGCAGCGCGCTTTGCGGCGAGCTTCGGCGCAAAAGTGGCAGTGGCCGAAAGCCGCTACCTGGGTGGCACCTGCGTCAACGTCGGCTGCGTGCCGAAAAAACTGCTGGTGTACGGCGCGCATGTCGCGGACGAACTGGAGCAGGCCGCGGGTTACGGCTGGACCCTGGAAGAAGGGCATTTCGACTGGGGCACCCTGATTGCCAACAAGAACCGCGAGATCGAGCGCCTCAACGGCATCTACCGCAACCTGCTGGTCAACAGCGGCGTCACCCTGCTGCAGGGCCATGCACGCCTGACCGGTGCCAATGAAGTGGAGGTGGAAGGCCAGCGCTACACCGCCGAGCACATCCTTATCGCTACCGGTGGCTGGCCGCAGATCCCGGACATCCCGGGCAAGGAACTGGCGATCACCTCCAACGAAGCGTTCTACCTCAAGGCGCTGCCAAGGCGGGTGCTGGTGGTCGGCGGTGGCTACATTGCCGTCGAGTTCGCCGGTATCTTCCAGGGCCTGGGGGCCGACACCACGCTGCTGTACCGTGGCGACCTGTTCCTGCGCGGCTTCGATGGCTCGGTGCGCACGCACCTGAAGGAAGAGCTGGAAAAGCGTGGCCTCGATCTGCAATTCAATGCCGACATCCAGCGTATCGACAAGCTTGAAGATGGCAGCCTCAAGGCCACCCTGAAGGACGGCCGCGAGCTGGTTGCAGACTGTGTGTTCTACGCTACAGGGCGGCGCCCGATGCTGGACAACCTGGGCCTGGAAAACACCGGTGTCGAGCTGGATGCGCGTGGTTACATTCGTGTCGACGAGCAGTACCAGACGACTGCGCCTTCGATCCTGGCCATTGGCGATGTGATCGGCCGTGTGCAGCTTACCCCGGTGGCCCTGGCCGAAGGCATGGCCGTGGCGCGGCGCCTGTTCAAGCCGGAGCAGTACCGCCCGGTGGACTACCAGAACATCCCGACGGCGGTGTTCAGCCAGCCGCCTATCGGTACTGTTGGCCTGACCGAGGAGCAGGCGCTGGAGGCCGGGCACAAGGTGCAGGTGTTCGAAAGCCGTTTCCGCGCCATGAAGCTGACCCTGACCGACATTCAGGAAAAGACCCTGATGAAGTTGGTGGTGGATGCCGAGACTGACAAGGTGCTGGGTTGCCACATGGTTGGCCCTGACGCTGGCGAGATCATCCAGGGCCTGGGCATTGCCCTGAAGGCCGGTGCGACCAAGCAGCAATTCGACGAAACCATCGGCGTGCACCCGACGGCGGCCGAAGAGTTCGTGACCATGCGTACAGTCACTCGTTAATGCCACTGGCCTCATCGCCGGCAAGCCAGCTCCCACAGGTATTGCAAGTCCATGGGCCTGCGCGGTACCTGTGGGAGCTGGCTTGCCGGCGATGGGGCCAATGAATGCAGCGCAATCCTTTGCTCAGCCCATTCCCTTCTATTAATTAACCCCGGTTATAGCCAAAACCAATCACAAGCATGAGCTTTGCCAATGAGCCTTCAGCGGGATGATTAGTTAGGATTCTATCCATCAACTGATTCCAACCCCATGAAGGAGCGTCTCTCATGCCAATCATCAACAGCCAAGTCAAACCGTTCAACGCCACCGCCTACCACAAGGGCGAGTTCGTCCAGGTCAGCGAAGCCGACCTGAAAGGCAAGTGGTCTGTCGTGTTCTTCTACCCGGCTGACTTCACCTTCGTCTGCCCGACCGAGCTGGGTGACCTTGCCGACAACTACGCCGAGTTCCAGAAACTGGGTGTGGAAATCTACGGCGTGTCCACCGACACCCACTTCACCCACAAAGCCTGGCACGACACCTCGGACACCATCGGCAAGATCCAATACCCGCTGATCGGTGACCCGACCCACGTCATTTCGCGCAACTTCGACGTGCTGATCGAAGAAGCCGGCCTGGCGGATCGCGGTACCTTCGTGATCAACCCGGAAGGCCAGATCAAGATCGTCGAACTGAACGACGGCGGTGTAGGCCGCGATGCTGCCGAACTGCTGCGTAAAGTGAAGGCTGCCCAGTACGTTGCCGCCCACCCAGGCGAAGTGTGCCCGGCCAAGTGGAAAGAAGGCGAAGCCACTCTGGCGCCATCGCTGGACCTGGTAGGCAAGATCTAAGGTCATGCCCATAACGCGGGCGGTAAGCAGCCGCCAAAGCTGAAATACCTACCGCCCCGTCAAACGCCCGGGCGATATCGCCTGGGCGTTTTTGTATCCGAGTTTTGAAAAAAAGGAATCGCCCGTATGTTGGACGCCACGCTTAAATCGCAACTGAAAACCTACCTGGAGCGGGTCACCCAGCCGATCGAGATCGTAGCCTCCCTCGACGACGGCGCGAAGTCCCGCGAATTGCACGACCTGCTGGTGGAAATTGCCGGTTTGTCGAACCTCATTACCTTCAGCGCAGACGGTACCGATGCCCGTCGCCCGTCGTTCTCGCTGAACCGCCCGGGTAGCGATATCAGCCTGCGCTTCGCCGGTATACCCATGGGCCACGAATTCACCTCGCTGGTGCTGGCGCTGCTGCAAGTGGGCGGCCACCCGTCCAAGGCCAGTGCCGAGGTGATCGAGCAGATCCAGGCGCTGGAAGGCGAGTTCACCTTCGAAACCTACTTCTCGCTGTCGTGCCAGAACTGCCCGGACGTGGTTCAGGCACTTAACCTGATGGCGGTGCTCAACCCCAATGTGCGCCACGTGGCCATTGATGGTGCGCTGTTCCAGGATGAAGTGGAAGCGCGCAAGATCATGGCGGTGCCCAGCGTGTACCTGAACGGCGAAGTGTTCGGCCAGGGCCGCATGGGGCTGGAAGAAATCCTAGGCAAGATCGACACCAATGCCGGCGCTCGCCAGGCCGAAAAGATCAACGCCAAGGATGCCTTTGACGTGCTGGTGGTCGGGGGTGGCCCAGCCGGGGCTGCAGCGGCCATCTACGCCGCACGCAAAGGCATCCGCACCGGTATCGCCGCCGAGCGTTTCGGTGGCCAGGTGCTCGATACGCTGGCCATCGAGAACTTCATCTCGGTGCAGGAAACCGAAGGGCCGAAGCTTGCCACTGCATTGGAAGAACACGTCAAGCAATACGATGTGGACATCATGAACCTGCAGCGCGGCGAGGCGCTGATTCCGGCCACCGATGGCGGCCTGCATGAAGTACGCCTGGCCGGCGGCGCCTCGCTCAAGGCCAAGACCGTGATCCTGGCCACGGGCGCCCGCTGGCGCGAAATGAACGTGCCGGGCGAGCAGGAATACCGCGGTCGCGGCGTGGCCTACTGCCCGCACTGTGACGGCCCGCTGTTCAAAGGCAAGCGCGTGGCGGTGATTGGCGGCGGTAACTCAGGCGTGGAAGCGGCCATCGACCTGGCCGGTATCGTTGCCCAGGTGACGCTGATCGAGTTCGACAGCCAACTGCGTGCCGATGCGGTATTGCAACGCAAGCTGCACAGCCTGCCGAACGTGAAAGTGATCACCAGCGCGCTGACCACCGAAGTGCTGGGCAATGGTGAGAAAGTGACCGGCCTGCGCTACAAGGACCGCACGACCGATCAGCAGCACGAGGTGGCGCTGGAAGGCATCTTCGTGCAGATCGGCCTGCTGCCGAATACCGATTGGCTGAAAGGCACCGTCGAGCTGTCGCCGCGCGGCGAGATCATCGTCGATGCCAAGGGCCAGACCAGCATCCCAGGTGTGTTTGCCGCAGGTGACGTGACCACCGTGCCGTACAAGCAGATCGTGATTGCAGTGGGTGAAGGGGCCAAGGCTTCGCTGGCAGCCTTCGACCACCTGATTCGTACTTCGGCACCGGCATAAGCCTACGCTGGCCCTATCGCCGGCAAGCCAGCTCCCACAGGTGATCACAGCATTCGAAACTGTGGTGCACCTGGGGGAGCTGGTTTGCCGGCGGTAGGGCCTTCGAAGGCTGAGGGTGTCTATGATTAGTGCAGATCCCCTCAGGAATCACGCCTATGACCCTGATCAGCCGCGAACCCTGGTGGCTAGTACCCCCAAAGCCCGGCCAGCAAGAACAGGACCTGCACTGGGGCTACCTGGAAATCTACGCCGACGGCCGCGCCGTGTTTGTCGACCAGCGCCCCAGTGACCGGGAGCTGGCCGAACGCAAGAGCTGCCGCAACTTCCCCGAACGCGAGCCGTGACGGCTTAGCCTTCCAGCTCGGCCAGCCGCGCTTCCAGCGCCGCGATGCGGGCCTCGAGTGCTTCGATGCGGTCTTCCGAAACGCTGCCGCCACTGCTGCGCGCGCCACCTTCGTGTTGACGTGCAGCGAGGATGGTCTCGATCTCTGCCGGGTCGCCCAATGCATGGGTGTAGCGGTCTTCACGCTGGCCGGCCTGGCGTGGCAGGTGCAAGGCCAGGCCGCGCGAGATCAGGCGCTCCAGCTGGTGCTGGATCTGCTCGGTGTCGTCAAAGTCGTGCAGGCGGTTGCTGCGGGTGAGCAGTTCGTTGAGGGTTTGCGGGCCGCGCAGGAACATCAGGCCCATCAAAATCAGCTGTGCCGGCACCAGCTCCAGGGCCTTGTCCACCCGTTGTTCCCAGCGGTCGGCACGGCTGCCCATCTGCAGGCGGGTCATCCCTTGCCCTTCGAGTGTGCGAAGGGCCTGCCCAACCTGGCCTTGGGTAAGGTTCATCACCGGCTCGCGGCTGGTCTTCTGGTTGCAGGCCAGGACCAGGGCATTAAGGGTCAGCGGGTAGCTTTCCGGGCTGGTGGCCTGCTTCTCGATCAGCGAACCGAGAATACGGATCTCAACGCTGCTGAAGCGGCCTTCATCGGCGGTTTCTTGTTCTGACATGGCCCTGTCTCAATTGCTGGGGAAAGGCCACTAGCCTAGGTAATGCGCCTGGCTTAAGCAATCACTGGCATCATCGCTAGCAGGCGCAGGCTTGCCTTCGATGGGCCGCAAAGCGGCCCTTTGGTCTGCTCAGGCGCTACGCCCCTCTTCGGCTTGGCACGCCGCCGCTGTGAACAGCACATCGGTCGACGAATTCAGCGCTGTCTCGGCCGAATCCTGCAGCACGCCGATAATGAAGCCCACCGCCACTACCTGCATGGCAATTTCGCTGGGGATGCCAAACAGGCTGCACGCCAGTGGAATCAGCAGCAGCGAGCCCCCGGCCACACCCGAGGCGCCACAGGCGCACACCGCCGCCACCACGCTGAGCAGCACGGCCGTTGGCAGGTCCACCGGGATACCCAGGGTATGCACCGCGGCCAGGGTCAGTACGGTAATGGTGATTGCCGCACCGGCCATGTTGATGGTTGCGCCCAGCGGGATCGACACCGAGTAGGTGTCTTCATGCAGGCCAAGGCGCTCTGACAGTGCCAGGTTGACCGGGATGTTGGCCGCCGAGCTGCGAGTGAAGAACGCGGTAATGCCGCTTTCGCGCAGGCACAGCAGGGTCAACGGGTAGGGGTTGCGGCGGATTTTCCAGAACACGATCAGCGGGTTCATCACCAGCGCCACGAACAGCATGCAGCCGATCAGCACAGCCAGCAAGTGCAGGTAGCCGAGCAGGGCCTGCAGGCCCGACTGGGCGAGGGTGGAGCTGACCAGGCCAAAGATGCCCAGCGGGGCGAAGCGAATAACCACGCGCACGATAAGGGTCACGCCATTGGACAGGTCTTCGACCACGGTGCGGGTGGTTTCACCCGCATGGCGCAGGGCCACGCCCAGGCCGATAGCCCAGGTCAGCACGCCGATGAAGTTGGCGTTGAGCAGGGCATTGATCGGGTTGTCGACCGCGCTCAGCAGCAAGTTCTGCATCACCTCGGAGATGCCACCCGGGGCGCTCAACGTTGCCTCACCGCTGCTCAGCACCAGGTCGGAGGGGAACAGCATGCTGGCGACCACGGCTACGACCGCTGCGGCGAAGGTACCTAGCAGGTACAGCCAGAGGATCGGCCGGATATGGGTTTCCTGGCCGTGACGGTGGTTGGCGATCGAGGCCATGACCAGGATGAACACCAACACGGGCGCCACGGCCTTGAGGGCGCTGACGAACACCTTGCCCAGGAAGGCCAGGTCGCGGGCGATGGCAGGCGCGAGCAGGGCAACGGCGATGCCCGCGAGCAGGCCGATGACGATCTGTGTCACCAGGCTGGTGCGGTTGAGGAGGCGGAAGACAGGGGTCATGTGCAGCGGCATCTCGGAATCTGGAAAGGGCGAGACTTTACCATAGACCACGTGTACGGCTGTTCTGGCGTCTTCGCCGTGTACCGAGACGTGTGCAGTACCGGTGGAAGCGGTTTCACGGACGAAGACGCCACCACGATCACCAATGAAACAATTCCCGCCGCGCCCCCTCGGTAATCGCGACAATCCCCGGGTGCTTGACCTTGCGCTCTACCGAAATGGCATAGAACGATTCGTGCACGGCCTCGGTCTGGCCGATCAGCGCCACACCATATTGGCGGCACACCTCGTCGGCGATCACGCTGGGGGCGACGAAAATGCCGCTGCCCGACTGGCCGAACGCCTGCATCAGGGCACTGTCATCGAACTCGCCCACGATGCGGGGCTGCAGCTGTTGCTCGCCCAGCCACCGCAGCAAACGGCTGCGCACCACGGTTTCCTGCCCGGGCACCAGCAGCGGAGCATCCTGCAGGCAGGCGGGGAAGGGGCCGTTCAGGCGTTGTGCCAGTGCCGGCGTGGCGAAAAAGCTCAGCCCGCACTCGCCCAGCTTCTGGCTGTAGCCCTTGATGTCCAGATTGCTGGGCATGGGGCTGTCGGAAATCACCAGGTCCAGGCGCTGGATGGCCAGGTCTGCCAGCAACCGCTCAAGTTTGTCTTCGCGGCAGTTGATGCGCAGCACCTCATCCAGCTCCATGGTCGGTGCCAGCAGGCGGTAGACGATGGATTTGGGCACCACATCGGCCACCCCCACACGGAACAGGATCTGCTCCTGCGGGCCGGCGCGCAGCATGGCCTCCAGTTCGCCGCCAATCTGGAACATCTGTTCTGCGTACACCAGCGCCTGGCGGCCGGTCTCGGTCAGCTCCAGTTGGCGGCCGACGCGCTGGAACAGTTCCAGGCCGTAGGTTTGCTCGAACAGGCTGATTTGCCCGCTGATGGTCTGTGGTGTGAGGTTCAGCTGTTCGCTGGCGCGGGTGATGCTGCCCGTCTTGGCCACGGCCCAGAAGTAATGCAGCTGGCGATAGTTGAGCACCGTCGGTCGTCCCGATTCGTAAAACCCGAAGTATACGCCATGAAAATACGAATTTTCCTGAACTGTCGGCATCTCTAGAATGCACCGCATCAGGCGCCATGCGCCGCCGGGATATTTCAAGCGAGGACACCATGCTGCAATTCAAATCCATCGGTACCCCATTGGTGCTGGCGTTGGCCCTGTTCACCCTGGCAGGCTGCGACCAAGCCGAGAAATCCGCCCAGCAGATGCTCGACCAGGCCGCGCAGTCGGCCAAGCAGGCCATTGACGACACCAACAAGGCCGCCCAGCAGGCGTTGAACGAGGCTATCGGCGGCGAAGCGCAACAGCCTGAAGATGCCGACAAGAAAAAAGACACCCAGGAAATCTGACCCTAAACCGCCGCTGCAGGATTTGAACAATGGAATACTTGCTGGAACTCGCCGCTAGCCCTACTGCCTGGGTTGCCCTGGCTACATTGGTGGCCATGGAAGTTGTGCTGGGCATCGACAACCTGATCTTCATCTCCATCCTGACCAATAAACTGCCGGTGGAGTACCGCTCCAAGGCACGGCGGATCGGGATCAGCATGGCCTTGGTCATGCGCCTGGCCTTGCTCAGCACGGTGGCCTGGATCGTACAGCTCACCGACCCTGTGGTCGAAGTGTTCGGTAACGCCTTCTCGTGGAAGGACATGATCCTGATTGCCGGTGGCCTGTTCCTGCTGTGGAAGGCGACCAAGGAAATTCACGAAAGCGTTGACCCGCACGGTGCCAAGGAAGAAGCCAAGGTCGGTTCGACTGTAACTCTGGGCTTTGCTGCGGCAATCTTCCAGATCCTGCTGCTGGACATCGTCTTCTCGGTCGACAGCATCATCACCGCTGTGGGCATGACCGAGCACTTGCCGATCATGATCATTGCCGTGATCACGGCAGTCATCGTGATGATGGTGGCCGCTGACCCGCTGGCCAACTTCATCAATGACAACCCGACCGTGGTCATGCTGGCCTTGGGCTTCCTGATCATGATCGGCATGACACTGATCGCCGAAGGCTTTGGCGCTCATGTGCCGAAGGGGTATGTGTATGCGGCCATGGCGTTCTCGACCGCGATCGAGATCCTCAACATTCTGGCTCGCCGGGCGCGCTTGAAGCGTGAGGCTGCTGAAGGTTGATGAAAAAAAGACGGGGCGCATTGCGCCCCGTTCGCGGGTTCTGAAATCTTAGTGCACCCCGGCTGGCCGTCGTGGCCGTCGCACAGGTTGCGGCTTGGCAGGTACCAGCGGTGGCCGGTGGTGGTGGGAATGGCGCCGCACGATACGCAGCACACCCCACAGCATGGCGGCTGCAACGCTCAGCCACATGCCCACCAGCATGAGGATTGCCATAGTCAGGCTCATCTGTGCCTCCCTCTCCAAGGGCAGCGCTCGGTCAGCCAGCGCTTGCCTTCCAGACACTGCTTTAGTCTAGCCCTTCGCCTGTGACGTTCCATCGAACAAAGGTCTATCCCTGAGTCCGATTCGCTCCAAGCCGCTGTCGGACTATACCCGCGCCGCTGTCGGACCTATGATCGGTGCCAGAGCCGGGCGCTGCCTGCCTGGCGTTGGAACAAGCGAGTGTCCATGCAGCAACATTCCGTCAAAACTGCCCCCCGGCGGCTGCTGGCCGTCTGTCTGATGGCAGCCACCCTGGCTGGCTGTGCCAGCGCACCGCCCGCCAATCTCAAAGGCCTGGCGCAGCGGGTCGAGATCAGCAGCGTGCCGTTCTACCGTGGCAACGCCAACCACAGCGGTGCCATGGCGCTGGCAGCGGTGCTGTCGCAACAGGGCGCGCCGATTACGCCTGGTTTGCTGGACAAGCCGCTGAACCTGCCCCAAGGCGCAGATGCGCTGGACACGGCTATCCCTCGCGTGGCACGGGACTACGGCATGGTGGTATACCCACTGGACAAGCAACTGGACGCGCTATTGACCCAGGTGGCGGCGGGCAACCCGGTGCTGCTGCGTTACGAAGAGGGTTCGGCCTGGTGGGGTGAGCCACGTTATGCGGTGCTGATCGGCTATGACCGCTACAAGCAGCGTGTGCTGCTGCGCTCGGGCATGCACCGGCGGCAGGTGATGGCGTTTGATGACTTTGCCTCGGCGTGGGCAAAGCAGGGGAGTTGGGCGGTGCTGGTGCAGCCACCGCGGCAACTGCCGGCCCAGGTGGATCGCCAGCGCTGGTTGCAGGCTGCGGATGAGCTGGCACGGGCGGGGCAGGAAATTGCGGCGAAGCAGGCCATCAGCAGCCTGAACAAATAGCGGTGCCAGCTCCCACAGGTAGCGCACTGGGTTCGACGCCTGTGCGGTACCTGTGGGAGCTGGCTTGCCGGCGATAGCGCCAGGCCGGCTTACATCAGAAGCCCAGGCGATCGCGCAGGCTGTAGTACCAGGCGCCAATGGCGCTGAACGGCACGCGCAGCATCTGGCCACCCGGGAACGGGTAGTGCGGCAGGCCGGCGAAGGCGTCGAAACGCTCAGCCTGGCCGCGCAAGGCCTCGGCCAGCACTTTGCCCGCCAGGTGGGTGTAGGTCACGCCGTGGCCCGAGCAACCCTGCGAGTAATAGATGTTGTCGCCGATCCGGCCAACCTGGGGCAGGCGCGACAGGGTCAGCAGGAAGTTGCCGGTCCAGGCGTAGTCGATCTTCACGTTTTTCAGCTGCGGGAAGGCCTTGAGCATTTTCGGACGGATGATCGCCTCGATGTTGGCCGGGTCACGTGCGCCGTACACCACGCCACCGCCGAAGATCAGGCGCTTGTCGCTGGTCAGGCGGTAGTAGTCGAGCAGGTAGTTGCAGTCCTCGACGCAGTAATCCTGCGGCAGCAGGGTGCGCGCCAGTTCTTCGCCCAGGGGTTCGGTGGTGATCACCTGGGTACCGCATGGCATGGACTTGGCGGCCAGTTCCGGCACCAGGTTGCCCAGGTAGGCGTTGCCGGCGACGATGATGAACTTGGCGCGCACTTTGCCTTGCGGGGTGTGCACCACTGGGTTGGCACCGCGCTCGATACGCACGGCCGGGGTTTGCTCATAGATGATGCCCCCCAGCGACTCGACCGCAGCTGCTTCGCCCAAGGCCAGGTTCAGCGGGTGGATATGGCCGCCGCTCATGTCGAGCATGCCACCGATATAGCTGTCGCACGCAACCACTTCACGGATGCGCTTCTGGTCCATCAGCTCGAGCTGGTTGTGGCCGAAGCGTTCCCACAGGCGCTTTTGCGACTCCAGGTGGCCCATCTGCTTGCTGGTGAGGGCGGCGAACACGCCACCGTCTTTCAGGTCGCACTGGATGTTGTATTTGGCCACGCGCTCACGAATGATGCGCCCGCCTTCGAAGGCCATGTGGCCCAGCAGTTGTGCCTGCTTGGGGCCGACGGTGCGTTCGATGACGTCAATGTCGCGGCTGTAGCTGTTGACGATCTGGCCGCCGTTGCGGCCCGATGCGCCGTAACCGACCTTGGCCGCTTCGACGATGCTCACCTTGAAGCCGTTCTCCAGCAGGAACAGGGCGCTGGACAGGCCGGTGTAGCCGGCACCGATGATGCACACATCGGTTTCCACCTCACCCTGCAGCGCCGGACGTGGCGGCACCGGGTTGGCCGAGGCGGCGTAGTAGGACTGGGGGTAGGGGGTGTTAGCCATGCTGCAGGAACCTCGTGTTTTATATTTTTAACGAATGTACCGATGCTATCAATAATAATAAACACCCGCTAGTCGTCTGGTGAAAATCCTTTACGGGGGACCCGCCAGCAGCCTTTATATAAAGGGGTTAAGATTCAGTAGGTTAGCGCAAAAAAAAGTGTTGACAGGGTTTTTGGAATGCGTAAAATGCGCACCACACGACAGGCACATAGCTCAGTTGGTTAGAGCACCACCTTGACATGGTGGGGGTCGTTGGTTCGAGTCCAATTGTGCCTACCAAATCGAAGAAGGGGTGATCCGAAAGGGTCACCCCTTTTTTCATTAGCCATTGCTGTGGGTACCGCAAACTGCGGTAAGGGCACCCAGTGCTCACATTCGAAAGTTTTTGATTTTTCTCAAAAAAAAGCTTTACAGGTACGCATCGGATCACTAATATGCGCACCACACGACAGGCACATAGCTCAGTTGGTTAGAGCACCACCTTGACATGGTGGGGGTCGTTGGTTCGAGTCCAATTGTGCCTACCAAATCCCAAAAAGGGCGATCAGAGATGATCGCCCTTTTTGCATTCTGCCGCTAGAACGCCTTTGGCAGCCACAGCGCCAGTTGTGGGAAGGCAATCAGCAAACCGATCAGCGCGAGCAAAGCCAGGCAGAACGGCAGGGCGCCGTACACCACGTCCATGAAGTTGCCGCGACCACGGATGCTCTGCACCACGAAAAGGTTCATGCCGAACGGCGGGGTGATCTGGCCCATCTCGCACAGCACGATCAGCACCACCCCGAACCACAGCGGGTCAAAGCCCAGGTTGACGACGATTGGCACGATCAGCGGCGCCGTGGTGATGAGCATCGCCAGGGTGTCCATGAAACAGCCGAGCACGATATAGAACACGATGATCGCCAGCAGCGCGGTCGTGGGTGGCAGGTTCAGGTCGGTGACGAAGCTGACCAGGGTGGCGGTCAGCCCGATGGACGCCAACACGAAGTTGAGGAAGAACGCCGACAAGGTGATGAAGATGATCATGCCGGTGGTGCGCAACGTGGCTTCGAAGGCCTGGCCCAGGCTTTGCCAGGTGAAAGCCCGACGCCACAGGCCCAAGCCCAAGGCGCTGAGTACCCCAAGTGCCGCCGACTCGCTGGCCGTTGCAAAGCCGCTGTAGATCGAGCCGATCACCAGAACGAAGATGGCCAGTGGCGGCAGCAGGTCGGGGATGCAGGCCAGGCGTTCTGCCCAGCGGGTGTGTTCTATGCGCCCACCCAATGGTGGGCGCACCAGGCAGGCCAGCACGATCAGTGCGACGAACAACAGGCTGAGGATGATGCTGGGGATGGTCGCGGCCAGGTATAGCTTGGGCACCGACACGTTGGCAATCAGGGCGAACAGGATCATGTTGATCGATGGCGGAATCAGGATACCCAGCGTGCCGCCAGCGGCGATGGAGCCAAGGAACAGCGGTGCGTTGTAACCTTTGCGTTCCTGCTCTGCGATGGCCAGGGTGGAAATGGTAGCGGCGGTTGCCACGCTGGAGCCGCTGGTGGTGGCAAACAGCGCGCTGGCGCCGATGTTGGCGTTCATCAGCCCGCCCGGCAGCCAGGATAGCCATTTCTCGACCGCCTGGTACATGCGCCCGGCCACTCCCGAACACACCAGCAGTTCACCCATTAGTACGTAGAGGGGGATGGCCACCAGCAGGAACTCGGCGCTGATGTTCCAGGCGATTTCGCCCATGGCATTGCTCAGCGGCAGGGTCGAGAACAACTGCGACAGCGACATCCCCAGCAAGCCGACACTGACGGCCGCGGCCACGCTCAGCGCCAACAGGGTCAGCAGCAGCAACAAGGTGATGCTCAGCATGGCGGGTGCTCCTGGGGAGGGGTGGCGGCGGGGTGTAGCGCTTGCTCGATTTCCTGCTCGACCGTGTTGATACCGATCAGTGCACTGACTGCCCCCCAGCGCCCGCGCAATAAATGCCCCAGGCTCACCAGCGCCAGGTTGAGGAGGGTCAGGGCGAAGAACAGGTAGCCGGCAAACCAGAGGGATTGCGGTATCCATTGCGGTACTTGCAAGGGGGTGTTGGACACTGAACGGTATTCGATGGAGTCCCACAATACATGCCAGGCGTGAAAGACCAAGGTGCTGGCCAGCGCGGCCATGCAAGCCAGGGCGAACAGGTCGAGCGCCACCCGTGGTTTCAAGCCAAGGCGAGCGTAGAGGATGTCGACGCGGATGTGCGAACGCTTGAGCAAAGTGACCGGTAACGCCCAGGCGCTGGTGACTGCCAGAACATAGCCGGCAATTTCATCAGCGCCGCCCATGGAGATGCCCACGGTCTTGCGCAAGATCAGGTCGATGCCAATCAGCAGGGCGCAGCCGAGCAGGGCAAAGCCACCCACCCAGGTGCTGGCCTTGGCGATGGCGGTGATGGCCGCCAGGCTGGAACGGGCCGTCTTCATCTCTGTATGCTCCGAGGGAAAGGGTTTATGGGGCCAGGCGCATGCCGATGGCGCGGCCTGCGCTGGCATTCCATTGTTCGACACAACTGGGGCCACAACGCCTGCCCCAGTCGTTGGCGATTTCCAGCGCCATTTGGCGCACGCGCTGCTGTTCTTGCGGGTCGGGTGCCGACGCACTCATGTGCGCCAGATGGTGGATCTGGCAGTCAGGGCTGCCGACATTGCATGCCTTGGCGTACCGGTTTTCCCTGGCCGTCTCCTGCCAAAGGGCATCTTCCAGCACCTTCGACTGCGCCTGCAGCAGTTGCTGCACCTCAGGCGGCAACTGTTGCCAGCGCTTGAGGCCGATACCATAGAAGCCAACCGACCAGTCCACCGGCAGGTCGTACAGGTACCCGGCCACGTCGTACCATTTGGCCGCGTTACCCGAGCCGATACCGGTAATGGCGCAGTCGATGACGCCGGTCTGCATGGCGGTCACCACTTCGGCAAAGGGCAGGGTGACCGGCGCAGCGCCAATCGCTTTGACCAGCTCGGCCATGTTGCGCCCGCGGGTGCGGATTTTTCGGCCTTTGAGGTCGGCCAGCGATTGCACGGGCGCGCGGCAGAAAAACACCTGCGCAGTGTACGGCACGGTGGCCAGCAGCTTTATGCCATGGCGCTCGGCCATACGCTGTTCCAGCACCGGCTTGTAGGCGTCGGCGATGCGGCGGGCCCTGCCGATGTCGGCGGCCATGCCCGGCAGGTCGATGCCTTCGAAGGTAGCATCGTCACCGGCGACGAATGCGAACACGCCCATGCCAATGTCAACCGCGCCAAAGCGCATCAGGCGAATGATTTCCGGGCCCTTGAGGCCGCTCTCCGACAGCCCCAGCAGCTGGGCGGTGACCTTGCCGTGGGAGGCGCTGGGCAAGGAGCCGTTCCAGAACGGCTGTTCAACGGCGCGGAACGTGTAGTTGTGGCTACCACCACCGATCACGTTGAAACGGATTTGCGGGTAGTCCTGCGCCTGGGCGGCCGGGCTGCCCATCAGCACGCCAAGCGCCAGCGGTATGAGCAGGGAGATGAGCTTCACGGTAGGCCTCTTGTTGTTGTTCGGGGGCTACTTCGGGTGCGGTGTGACGCTATCCGCGAGGGCGGGTCGCCGCCTCGATGGTCGACCGCGACCCGACGATGTCGGGAAACTTCTCGCCCTTGGCCAGCCGTGCGAGGGTGTGCTTTTCGTTGTGCTGGAAGTCGATTGCCCGTTGCGCCAGTTCTACCACCCTGCCTGGGCGCAGGAACACGATGCCGTTCTCGTCTGCCACCACGGCGTCGCCCGGGTACACGATGACCCCGCCGCACTGGATGGCAGTGCAGAACTCGCCTTCGTGGCCGATCACTCGCGTGGTGATGGCACTGGCACCGCGCGACCATACCGGCACGCCGTGCTCGCGCAATTCGCCAAGGTCGGTGACATAGCCGTCGACAATGATCCCGGCTACCCCGGCCTGCTTGGCGGCGTAGGCCATGGCCCCACCCAGCGCGGCGGTGATGCGCTCGCCGCAGCGGTCCACGATCAGGAAATCGCCGGGGCGTGCGCAGCCCATGGCGTAGTGCAGAATGCCACCGTCATTGCCGGGCATGCGTACGGTTACGGCAGTGCCCACCGCGCGTACATTCTGCAAGTGTGCCTTGATGTCTGGGTGGGGTATGCCGTGGGTAATGAAATGACCGATAGTTGCCGGTTCGGCATTGATCAGTATTTCAAGTTCGTGGGCGTTAACCGGGGTAGGTAGAGCTTCGATGATATACATAGGGAGTTGTTGTTATGCCGGATGCTTTTTCGAAGGGTTTCGGTCATCCTAACAAGCGCCCTGAACGGTCGATAATAAAAATCCGTAAGCAGTAGCCGGAGCAGTTTTTATCATGCGTATCACGCTGATGCAGATCGAGGCATTCTACTGGACCGCTCGCCTGGGCGGTGTGCACGCGGCCTCACGGCATCTTCACCTGACGCAACCTGCGGTGTCGGCGCGCATCAAGGAAATGGAGTCGTTGCTCAGCGTCAAGCTGTTCGACCGCAGCAAGCAGCGCATGAGCCTCACCGCCGACGGCCACACGGCGCTGCGCCATGCCGAACTGGTACTGAACAACAGCACGCAGCTGGAGCAGTTCGCGGCCCAGCAGAAGCAACACCGGCGCCTGCGCCTGGGGGCAGACGAGTGCTCGGCGATGGTCGGGCTGACTGCGGTGATAAGCGAAATCAAGGCGCACTTCCCGGAAATCACCCTGGAAATCACCATCGATGTGGGCGCCGCGCTCAACCGCAAACTGAACGATCACGAACTGGACATCGCCCTGCTGACCAACCCGGCCACACGCGAGGATGTGACCGATGTGTTCCTTGGCTGGATGACGTTTCAGTGGGTGGCGGCGCGGCACCTGGAGATTGCCGACGGGCCGTTTCTGCCGCAGCAGGCGCGGCAGTATTCGATCGTTACCCACAGCGCGCCGTCGACACTGTATTCGGTGGTGGACCGCTGGTTGCAGGAAAGCGGCTCGGCGAGCCACGCTTTTCATTCCAGCAACTCGCTGGCGTTTATTGCCAAGATGGTATCGGCGGGGCATGCCATTGGCATATTGCCGGTGCCACTGATTCGCGACATGTTGGCGGTGGACATGCTGAAGACATTACCGTGCGACCCGGCGATTCCTGCGGCAAAGTTCTGCCTTTCCTATTTGACTGAACGGCCAGACATGCAACTGGGTGAACTGGTATCGATCATTCGGGCGACACTGGTAAAGCAGAACTTTCTGGTAGATTGATTAGTCCCGAGCCCGCAGGCACCGTAGCAGCCCGAAAACTGCGCGGTGCCTGCAGGCGCCGGTTGTGTGGCGTGTCAGCCGGTCAGGTGAGCGCCTGTTTTACTGCAGCGATATGTTGCCCGGCCTGGTTGAGCCATGACAGATCACTGCCCATCAGCAGCATGTCGCTGCCCATGTCCAGCAAACGCCCGGCGGTGACTCGGTCGGCCGGAAAGCACGGCACCATCACCTTGATCGAGCGGGCGTGGCATTTTTCGATCAGCACCTGCAGGCGTTGCCGCACCTCGGGGTTGCCCAGGCGGTAGTCGACCGGTAGCCCGCGTGAAAGTGAGTAGTCCGCCGGCCCGAAGTGCACTGCATCGATCCCTTCCACATCGAGAATCTCATCGATGTTGTCAAAAAACTCATAGCTTTCGGCCATGGGCACGATCACGCTGCGGTCGTTTTCTGCCTGCGTATAGCGCGCCCAGTCGAAACCTGGCCCGGCGAACCCGGCCGAGCGCACCGAGCTGTCGCCACCGCGGCGTCCCAAGGGCGGGAACTTGCTGTAATGGATGATCTGGCGCATCTGCGCGGCGTTGTGCACTTGCGGCACGATCACCCCGGCAGCGCCCATTTCCAGGGCCTTGCGTATATCCCACTCCAGCGTGCCCCGCACCCGTACCAGGCTGGGGATTGCAGCGCTGCTGGCGGCCAGCAGCAGTTTTTCCATGTCGCGGTCCACGCCCAGCGCGGTGTGCTCGGCGTCAATGAAGACGAAGTCCAGGCCCCAGTTGCCGGCCACCTCGATGGCCATGCAGGCGGTGCTGTAGATGTTCATGCCGAACGTGGCACCGCGCGCCATGCGGGCCTTCAGCAAGGTGTGTGTAGTGCTTTGGTTCATGTTCGAGGCCGCCTTGGGTCAGATGCGGTAGGTTTCAGGCAGCCGGTCGCGGAACGGGTGCACTTCGAATATGCCCGGGTCACGGATCAGCGATTTGTTGCGGGCCTTGGCCAGGTCGATCTCGGCGGTGTACACGCCGTCTTCCAGGCCGGCGCGCACCAGGGTCTTGCCGGACGGTTCGATGATATGGCTGGTGCCGATGAACTGCATGCCCTCGTCCATGTCGTTGCGGTTGGGAGCAACGAAGTACACCATGTTTTCAGCGGCGCGCACGGTGCTGAAAATGTCCGGCAGCATGCGTGCCTGTTCTGGCCAGGCAGCAGGCAGTACGACGATGTCGGCACCTTCCAGGGCCAGGGTGCGTACCACTTCGGGGAAGCGGATTTCGTAGCAGATGGCCAGGCCGATGCGGCCGATGTCGGTATCGAACACAGGTGTTGCCCAATCGCTGGGGCGGTCGGTGAAGCGGTCGCCGATCATGAATGGCAAGTGGCGCTTGCGGTGCAGGCCGATGATGCCTTGCGCGCCGATCAGCGCGGCGGTGTTGTACACCGAGCTGGCGTGCCGCTCGTAGAAGCCGACCACGATCAGGATGCCGGTCTGCGCCGATACCTCCAGCAGCGGCGCCAGGGCGTCGAGGCTGATGGCGCCGCGCTCGAGGTCTTCACGGCTGTCGAACGCGCCGCCGGTGAGCAGGCATTCGGCAAAGGCGATCAGCCGCGAGCCTTCTGCAGCGGTCTGGCGTGCCAGCGTGGCAACCTTGTCGACGGTCAGGGCCGGGTTGCCGGCCACCGGGTGAATCTGGGCTACGGAGATTTTCATGCTGTTCCTTGATGGCAGTTGAAAGGCGCCGCAATGCGCGGCGCGAGGGCGTCACTGTGGCTGGTAGCCCATGGCCTGGTAGACCTTGCTGACCAGTTGGGGATTGATCTGTGCGGCGTACTTGTCGACCACGGGGCGAATCTTGGCCTGGATGCGCGCCACCTCGTCGGGCGGCAGTTGGTTGACTTGCATGCCCGCGCCCTGCAGGTCGGCGATGGCCTTGCTGTCCGCCTCCCGGGAGATGCGCCGTTGTTCCAGCCGCACTTCCTGGGCAACCTCGGTCAGCAGTTGCTGCTCATCCTTGTTGAGGCTGTCCCAGAACGTCTTGCCGATCAGCACAATCTGTGGGTTGTAGTTGTGCCGGGTCAGGCTCAGGTACTTCTGCACCTCGTTGAAGCGTGAGGCGAGGATCAGCGCCGCCGGGTTTTCCTGGCCGTCCACGGTGCCGGTCTCCAGTGCCGTGTGCACCTCGGTGAAAGGCAGCGGCGTCGGGTTGGCACCGAGTGCCGCCCACACGTCCAGGAACAGCGGCGATTGCTGGGCGCGAATCTTCAGCCCGGCAATGTCTTCAAGCTTTTGCACCGGCCGCACATTGTTGGTCAGGTTGCGCTCGCCCAGCTCCCAGAACGCCAGGCCTACCAGATTTTTCGCTGGCAACTGGTCGGTGAGCATCTTGCCTACCTCGCCGTCGAGCATGGCATCGACCTTGGCGGTGTCGGTGTACAGGAACGGGAAGTCGAGGATGCCGAAGTCGGTGATGTGGTTAAGCATCAGCCCGGCGTTCCAGGTCATCATTTCCACCACGCCACCCTGCAAGGAAGACAGCACCTGTACGTCGCCGCCCAGGACACCGTTGGGGAAGGTGCGCACCTTGATCTTGCCTTCGCTGCGCTCCTGAACCTTCTTGGCGAACAGTTCCATGCCGATGGCCGGTGGCGTGCCTTTGGGGCTGGTGGCGGCGAACTTGATGACGCGGGCGTTGTAGTCGGCGGCCATGCTCAAGCTGCTGGACAGCAACAGGGCGGCGATGAGGGCGAGTTTCTTCATGGACAGTACCTTTATTGTTATAGGGGGGATCAATGCCCGAACCACTGGGCGGGAACGGTGACCAGTTCGGGGAAGATGACCAGCAGGAACAGCACGATGATTTCCGCGATCAGGAAGGGGAACGTGCCTTTGAGCAGTGCCTCGTAACGCATGCGACCGATGCCGCAGACCACGTTGAGCACCGTGCCCACCGGCGGGGTGATCAGGCCGATCGAGCAGTTGATCATGAACAGCACGCCGAAATAGATTGGGTCGATGTTCGCAGCGGTCACCACCGGTACCAGGATTGGTGCGAGCAGCAAAATGGTGGGGGTGAGGTCCATGACCATGGAAATCACCAGGATCAGCAGCATCAGCACTACGATCAGCAGCCGCGGGTTGTCCATCACTGGCTGGATCAGGTCGATGATTTGCCCGGGGATGTCGGCGATGGTAATCATCCAGGCCGGGATCGAAGCGGCAGCTACCAGGAACATCACGGCAGCGGTGGTCTTGCCGGCGCGCAGCAGCAGTTGGTTGAGCGACTTGAGGCTGAGCTCGCGGTAGATCAGCGACGACACCAGCAGGGCATAGACACTGGCCACCGCACCGGCCTCGGTCGGGGTGACCACGCCAAAACGCAGGCCGACGACGATGATCACCGGCAGCATCAGCGCCCAGAAGCTGTCCACCAGGGCCTTGAGGCGCTCCTTGCCGCTGGCCTTGGGGCTCAGTTGCACATCGTTGTTACGCCGCGACATCAGCCACCAGGCCACCACCAGTGCGGCGGCGATCATCAGCCCCGGGGCGATGCCGGCGAGGAACAGCTTGGTGATCGACAGCCCCGAAGCCACGCCAAGCACAACGAAACCGATGCTGGGTGGAATGATTGAACCCAGCACCGACACCGATGCGATCAGGCCCCCGGAGCGGTTACGGTTGTAGCCGGCGATGACCATCATCGGCAGCAACAGGGCGGTCAGCGAGGCGGCGTCGGCCAAGGCCGAACCGGACAGGCTCGACAGCAGCACGCCGGCAAAAATGGTGACGTAGCCAAGCCCGCCGCGCAGATGGCCGACCAGGGTGATGGCCAGCTTGATGATGCGCTTGGACAAGCCGCCGCTGTTCATTACCTCGCCAGCGATGATGAACAGCGGAATTGCCAGCAGCGGGAAGCTGCCGGCCGAGTTGATGATGTTCTGCGCGATGATCTGGCCATCGAACAGGCCCAGCAGCCACATCAACGCCACGCCGCAAAGGATCAGGGCATAGGCGATGGGGGCGCCGATCAGGATGGCGGCCATCAGCACGCCGACGAAAACAGACAGGGCCATTATTCGACTGCTCCATCTTTGAGCGAAGTTTCGGTCTGGGCGGGCGCCGGGAGGGTGCCCGTCAGGTTCCTGACCAGCTGGGTGCAGATCAGCAGCGCGCTGAGGATGCAGAAGACCAGGCCCGCGCCGTAGAACAGCGCCATGGAAATACCCGTGGAGGGAGCACCGACATGCAGGTTGATCAGGGTCTGCTTCCAGCTGCCGTCGAGAAACAGCCAGGTCACATACAGCATCAGCAGTTGTGTCAGTGCCAGCAGCCAGCGGGCCACGCCAGGCGAGACGCGGCGGGTGACGATGTCGACGCCGATGTGGCCGTGTTCGTGCAGCATCAGCTGCGCGCCAGCAAACACCAGCCATACAAACGCCAGGCGGGAAATCTCTTCGCTGAAGAACAACCCTGAGTTGAAGCCATAGCGCAGCACGACGTTGGTGAAGATCAGGCAGGTGATGCCGACCAGACAACCTACCACCAGCGTCTTGAGGATGATGAAGTAACCATCGACCAGGGTTTTCATGGCGCCTCCTGAGGCAGAGCTGCCCAGGAAGCGCCAAAAGCGCCCGGTGCGATCATGCGGACGCGAGCATCCACCTGTATGTATGAGCGGGACATGGGTTCACCTTTATTATTATTCGACATACGTCGTCGTATGACTGCCCCGATTCTTCTACGAAACGCCCGGCTTGCGCTGCCTCAAGTTTTTTATCAGCGGGATAAGAAATGGCGATCAGCGCAGACGCAGCGGGTTGTTGTCCTATGACTTGGTTGCAAGGTGTAACGTATGGTCGCGGTTCTTGCGCATGGCCCTCGTGCTAGAATCCGCCCCTTCGAATCTGGAGGTACACGCGTGCGCAAACTGGCTGTGGTAATGGCAGTGCTTGCCCTGGCGGGCTGTGAAAACGAGGTCGAAGGCGTGCACAAGCAGGTGGCCGAACACCTGCATAACCCCAAAACCGCCAAGTTCGGCAACGTGCGGATCGACACACAGGGCACCATCTGCGGCCAGGTTCGCGGCAAGGACGATGCCGGGCAGTACGAAGCCTACCGCAGCTATGTGGCGATCAAGCGTGACGGCCAGTACGACATCATCGTCGACGACACCGGCAACAACCTGCGCATCCGCGAGGTGTGCGGCGGCGCCGATCTGCAGCGCCGTGCCGATGCACTGGCTGGCCAGCCGGCACCCGAGGGCTGGGACGTGGAAGTGATCCAGGGTGCCAACATGGGCGCGCTGAGCGACATGACCGCGCGGCTCATCGAGAAGGGTATCCCGTCTTCGGTGGAATACCGCAACGGCAAGCCGGTGGTGCTGATGGGGCCGTTCCCAACCCGTGAAGAAGCTCAAGCGCGCAAGGACGAAGTGATGGCCAAGCTGGGCACCGATTCGGTGGTCATCCAGCATGGCGCAACCCGCTAGAACTGCAGCAGTGGGTGGGAGCCCGGAGCCTTCGCGGCAGTTGTGGGAGCGGGCATGCCCGCTCCCACAACTGTTGCCGTCATAAGGCCCCGCCAACTGGGTGTGTGCAGCTTTGTGAGGCGTGTGTTAGACATTGTTCACACAAGTTTGGCTATGCTTGGGTGGAAGATGCCGAACGGGGGAGGGGCCTCATGTCTACACTGGAGCGGGCCATTGCCGTGGCCGCCAGGGCGCATGAAGGGCAATACGACAAGGGCGGGGTGGCGTATATTCTCCACCCGCTACGCGTGATGATGCGGGTGTCCACACCCGAGCAACGTATTGTCGCAGTCCTTCACGATGTGATCGAGGACACCCCGCTGACCGTGTCCGACCTGGCCCGCGAGGGTTTTACCCTGAAAATCCTTGCCGCCTTGCTGGCACTCAGTCGCCGTGAGGGCGAGCCGTACCAGGATTTCGTGGTACGCCTGGGCGATGACCCGTTGGCGCGAACCGTCAAGCTGGCCGACCTGGCCGATAACAGTGACCTTTCACGCATTCCTTGCCCTGGCCCCGCCGACCTGGCGCGGCTGGCCCGTTACCGGGAAGCCAGCGCCTATCTCCAGGCACTGGCCTGAGGCTCAACCGCACGCCTTGAGGTTGACTGGCCCGACAAACTCGTTTCCCCGCCCCATCACGCAGGCGACCTGTTGGTTGCGTTGCTGCTCCCAAACCTGCGGCGGGTAGGTCTTGTTCCAGGCCTCGAACAACTGGCGGTCCTGTTTGGACAGGCGCAGGTTGTACTGCTTGCTCATGTAGAAGTAGGTGCGGGCGATCATGCCGCGAATCGACGGGCGCGGCATCACCTTCCTGGCCTTGAAGTCGACCTGGGTCAGGCAGCTACCGTACTGGCCGCGTTGTTCCGGCAACCAGCCGAAACTGAAGTTGCTGCGGTCGCCGTTGACCTCACCGATGCTGGGCACCAGGTTGTGCAGGTCGGCTTCGGCGCGTTTGTACACTTCGTCATGCTGCGCGCACTGCTTGCGACCGCCGCTCTGCCAGCATTGGCGCTGATGGCCAATTTGCCAGGCAGGCACGATGTGTTCCCACTCGATGCGCGACGCGCGCTGGGCATTCTTGCGTGGGGCATAGCCGCAGGACGCCAGGTCGACCTTGTTGCCCTTGTATTTGCACCCGCAATAAAACTCGGTCGACTGCGGGGCATAGAGCTTCCAGGCGACCTTCTTGGCCTCCTGGAAGGTGCGTGGGGCATCGGCTTGAACAAGCGGCGTGGTCAGTAACAGGCAGGCTGCCGCGAAAAGCGAAACTCTCATGCGCGGTCAGTCTTCCTTCGGCACAGTCCAGAAAATCTGCACACCGCCATCGTCGCGGTGGGCGAGGGTCACGTTGTCGTTTTCTGCGATCTCCTCCAGCAAGCTTTCCCAGTCCTCCGGGCTTTCCTGTTCCAGGCGGAAGATCAGCGCCGCACGGCTGCGCTGGGCGGTGGGGCTGTTGATGATCTTCTGGATGCGTACACCCAGCTGTTCATAGCTGCTCGGAGTGGCGGAGGCGGTGCTGGACACAGGAAATTCCTTATTTTTGCTGTATGTGCATACAGTATTTCAGCGTAAGTAAATTCGCAACAGCTTGTCAGGAAAAAAACCACCGTTCGCGCTGGCGCTGCCGGTCTGGTGTAATACCGGCAATTTCCGGAAGCTGCGCATGTATCGATTTCTTTCTCGTTTTCCTTCATCTACAAGTCTGGTCCTGCTGTTTGCAGGTGGGATGAGCGTTAATGGCAGTGCCAAGGCCAGTTCACCCGATGTCGTCGTCATGGCACCGCTGGTGGTCACCGGTGCCTATGCCCCCACCAGCACATTCGACCTGCCGTTTTCGGTGGATACCGTTGACCTGTCCCACGGCACCGATGGCCAACTTGGCGTCAACCTGTCAGAAGTGCTGAGCAAAGTCCCTGGGCTGGTGGTGCAGAACCGTCAGAACTATGCGCAAGACCTGCAGATTTCGTCGCGGGGCTACGGTGCACGCTCGGCCTTCGGCGTGCGTGGCATCAAGCTGCTAAGCGACGGCATACCGGCCAGCACGCCCGACGGGCAAGGGCAGGCCGCCACGCTGAACCTGGATGTGGCCGACCGTATTGAAGTGCTGCGCGGCCCGGCAGCGACACTGTATGGCAGCAACGCCGGTGGTGTGATCCAGATGTTTACCCGGGACGGGCAGGGGCCTGCGCGCGTGGGTGCCGAAACCACCTTCGGCAGCGACGGCTTCAACAAGAATCACCTGTCGGCAGAGGGCGGGAACGACACGGCAGGGTTCGTGCTGGATGCCTCGCGCCTGGATACCGATGGCTATCGCGACCACAGTGCCGCGCGCCGTGACCAGACCTTCGCCAAGGTCAACTTCAAGCCCGACGACGACTCGCGCATGGCGCTGATCTACAGCAGCCTGGAGCAGAACAACACGCAGGACCCGCTGGGGCAGACCTGGGATGCCTACAAGCATGACCCACGTTCCACGGCAGCAGTGGCCGAAACCTACAACACCCGCAAAAGCATCGACCACCAGCAACTGGGCATGAACTACGAACGCTACTTTGGCGATGCCACGCTGCAGTTCAACCTGTACGCGGGGCGACGCAGCGTGGTGCAGTATTTGTCCATCCCCAAATCGGTGGCCTCCAACAGCCAGCGTGGCGGCGGGGTCGTTGACTTCGACCGCGAGTTCCACGGCGGCACCCTGCGCTGGATACAGCCGGTTGCGAATGTGCCCGGCAACCTAACCTTCACGGTCGGCGCCGATTACGACCAGAGCAAGGACGACCGACGCGGTTATCAGAATTTCAGCGGTGACCAACTGGGCCTTAAAGGTGAGTTGCGCCGCGACGAGAAAGACACCGCTACCAGCCTGGACCCTTACCTTCAGGCGCATTGGGAAATCGGCAACTGGACCAGTGAGCTGGGGCTGCGCTACAGCACCATGGAAATGCGTGTCGACGACCACTACTTGGCCAACGGTGACTCCAGCGGCTCGAAGAAGTATCAGCAGGCCACGCCATCGCTGTCGGTGATGTACGCGTTCACGCCTGATCTGCGCGGTTACGTGAGCGTCGGCAAAGGCTTCGAAACCCCCACGCAGGCCGAAATGGCCTATGCGCCGGGTGTGCTCGAAAGCTTCAACTTCGGCCTCAAGCCCGCCACCAGCATGCAGTACGAATTGGGTGTGAAGTACCGGCTTGGCGAGCGCACGCGCCTGAATGCAGCGGTGTACGAGATTCATACCGATGACGAAATCGTCGTCGCCAGCGCTACGGATGGTCGAACCAGCTATCGCAATGCGGGGCGTACTGTACGACGCGGCTTTGAGGCGAGCCTGCAAAGTGACTTGAGTCAGCAGTGGCAGACCACCTTGGTGTATACCCGCACTGATGCCCGCTATGCCGACGACATCAGCCAGACCATCCAAAGTGGCAACCGCCTGCCAGGTGTGCCGCTGGACAACCTGTATGGCGAGCTGGTCTGGAAGCCAGTGTCGTCCCTCAGCATGGGGGTTGAAGGGCAGTACCGCAGTAAGGTGTATGTGGACGACAGCAACAACGCCAAGGCCGCACCTGCGTATGCGGTATTCAACTGGCGGACCCGGTTCGAGCAACATGTGGGGCCTTGGACGTTCCACCAGCTGGTGCGGCTGGACAACCTGTTTGACCGGCAGTATGTAGGCTCGGTCATTGTCGGCGACGGCAACGGGCGTTACTACGAAGCAGCGCCCGGGCGGTCGTGGTATGCGGGGGCGGGGTTGGAGTACCGGTTCAGGTAGCTGGCAACATCCTGACGAAGCATGCAGTGCGGTGAATGGCGGGGTGAACCCGATCTCATGGAATAAACGCTAACTCGGTGCCTTAGCAGGGGGTTTGTGGGAGCAGGCTTGCCCGACGCAAGGCCGCTCCCACAGTGGGGCGCGAGGTACTCAGTATTCCCAGAAGATCCGCTGCAGCTCTTTGCTGTCCTGGGTCTTGGTCATGGCGACCATCGCCAGAATACGAGCCTTCTGCGGGTTCAGGTCGTGGGCCACCACCCAGTCGTTCTTGTCATCCGGCTGTTCGGCATTGCGCAGCACAAAGCCACCCTGGTTGACGTGCGACGAACGGATGATCTGCACGCCGTTCTTGCGCAGCTCCTGCAACGCCGGCACCACCCGCGACGACACCGAACCGTTGCCGGTACCGGCGTGGATCAGCGCCTTGGCACCGTTCTGCGCCAGTGCCTTGTAAGCGGTGTCGGTCACGTTGCCATAGCCATAGGCAATGTCCACCTGTGGCAGGCTGCTGATCTGCTTGATGTCGAACTCGGAATTGACCGTGTGGCGCTTGGCTGGCAGGCGGAACCAGTAGGACTTGCCTTCTACCACCATGCCCATTGGGCCCCAGGCGCTCTTGAAGGCTTCGGTCTTGATGTTGACCGACTTGCTCACGTCACGCCCAGACTGGATCTCGTCGTTCATGGTCACCAGCACGCCCTTGCCGCGCGACTGCTTGTCGCCGGCCACGGCCACGGCGTTGTACAGGTTGAGCATGCCGTCGGCAGACATGGCGGTGCCCGGGCGCATCGAGCCGACCACCACGATTGGCTTGTCGGTCTTTTCCACCAGGTTGAGGAAGTAGGCGGTTTCTTCGAGGGTGTCGGTGCCGTGGGTAATGACGATACCGTCGACGTCCTTGCTCTCGGCCAGTTCGGCAACCCGCTTGCCAAGCTTGAGCAAGTCCTCGTTGGTGATGCTTTCAGAGGCGATCTGCATCACCTGCTCGCCGCGTACGTTGGCGATGTCGGCCAGTTCCGGCACGCCGGCAATCAGCTTGTCGATGCCCAGCTTGGCAGCCTGGTAGGTGGCGCTGTTGGCCGCGCTGGCGCCGGCGCCGGCAATGGTGCCGCCCGTGGCGAGGATGACGACGTTGGCCAGTTTCTGCTGGGTTTCGGCTTCTTTGGCAGAGGCGGTGGCTGGCAGGATCAGCAGCAGGGCGAGTGCGCTGGGGGCGAAGGTTTTGAGTGCGGCGTTCATCATTATTGTTCTCTCTTCCTAATGAGATTGTTGTTATTTCGCACAGAGCGGAAGGCATATTTCGTACCAAGCCATCGTGCGCCCCTTGTAGGAGCGGCCTTGCGTCGCGACGGGCTGCGTAGCAGCCCCGACAATGTGGGGTGTTGCACCTAAAACGGAGCCGCTACGCGACCCTTTCGCGACACAAGGACGTTCCTGCAAGAGACAATGTTCCATTCGTAATTCCGAACAAGCATAGGAAAGGCTGTTCGGTTTTCCGGAAAAAACTGCATAATCGGCTCCAGCAGCATCTGCCTCCGACAGCCAAACGGATTTGACAAACGCCGGTCTTGTTTCCATAGTTAGCCAACGCAAACGTTTGCGATCCGATAAAAAAACAAGATTCGGAGTCATCGTCCATGAAACTGCCGTTCCCCGGTCGTCTGCTGGCCCTCGCTGTCGTTTCCTCCCTTTCCCTCGCACTGCCCCTGTCTGCCGCTCACGCCGAAGACAAACCCAAAGTCGCTCTGGTGATGAAGTCACTGGCCAACGAATTTTTCCGCACCATGGAAGACGGCGCCAAGGACTACCAAAAAAGTCACGCCGACGAATTTGAGCTGATTGCCAACGGCATCAAGAACGAGACCGACACCGGCGAGCAGATTCGCATTGTCGAACAAATGGTCAATGCCGGCGCCAAGGCGCTGGTGATTGCCCCGGCTGATTCCAAGGCGCTGGTGTCGGCGGTGAAGAAGGCCATGGACCAGGGTGTGGTGGTGATCAACATCGACAACCGCCTGGACCCTGATCTGCTCAAGAGCAAAGGCATCAGCGTGCCGTTCGTGGGCCCCGACAACCGCAAAGGCGCGCGCCTGGTCGGCGACTACCTGGCCAGCCAGAAGCTCAAGGCAGGCGACCAGGTGGGCATCATCGAAGGGGTCCCGACCACCACCAACGCCCAGCAGCGCACCGCCGGTTTCAAGGACGCCATGGACGCCGCAAAGATGAAAATCGTCTCGGTACAAAGCGGCAATTGGGAAATCGACAAAGGCAATGCCGTCGCCGCCTCCATGCTTAACGAATACCCCGACCTGAAAGCATTGCTGGCCGGCAACGACAGTATGGCCCTGGGCGCCGTATCGGCCGTGCGCGCCGCCGGCAAGGCCGGCCAGGTGCAAGTGGTGGGCTACGACAACATCAACGCCATCAAGCCGATGCTTGCCGATGGTCGCGTGCTGGCCACCCTCGACCAGGCCGCCAGCCAGCAGGCGGTGTACGGCATCCAGGCTGCGCTGAAAATGGTCAAGGGCGAGAAACCGGATGTGGATGCCGACAACGTCATCCAGACCCCGGTCCAACTCATCACCAAGAAGCCCTGATGCTGCCAGGAGACACGGCCATGCCTGCATCGGCCAATGAAGTGGTGCTCGCCGCCAACGGCCTGGGCAAGACGTACGCCCAGCCGGTGCTGGGCGAAGTCAGCCTGAACCTGCGGGCTGGCGAAGTACTGGCCCTGACTGGCGAGAACGGCGCGGGCAAGAGTACGCTTTCCAAGCTCATCAGCGGCCTGGAGGCGCCCACCACCGGGCACATGACCTACCGCGGCCAGGCATACGCGCCCGGCAGCCGCAGCGAGGCCGAGCGCCTTGGCGTGCGTATGGTCATGCAGGAGTTGAACCTGCTGCCCACGCTGACCGTGGCGGAAAACCTGTTTCTCGACAACCTGCCCAGCCGCTTTGGCTGGATCAGCCAAAAGCGCCTGCGCCAGCTGGCCACGGCCGCCATGGCCCAGGTCGGGCTTGACGCCATCAACCCGGACACCCCGGTCGGCGAACTGGGCATAGGCCATCAGCAGATGGTCGAAATTGCCCGCAACCTGATCGGTGACTGCCATGTGCTGATCTTCGATGAACCTACCGCCATGCTCACCGCGCGCGAGGTGGAGTTGCTGTTCACCCAGATCGAGCGCCTGCGCGCGCGGGGCGTGGCCATCGTGTATATCTCGCATCGCCTCGAAGAGTTGCAGCGCGTGGCCCAACGCATCGTTGTGCTGCGCGATGGCAAGCTGGTGTGCGACGAGCCGATCCAACGCTACAGCAGCACCGAGCTGGTCAACCTGATGGTCGGCCGCGAGCTGGGCGAGCATATCGACCTGGGCCGCCGGCAGATCGGTGCGCCGCTGCTCAAGGTCGACAAGCTCAGCCGTGCGGACAAGGTGCGCGAAGTGTCATTCGAGGTGAGGGCAGGGGAGATCTTCGGCATATCCGGCCTGATCGGCGCCGGCCGTACCGAGCTGTTGCGCCTGATCTACGGTGCCGATCGCGCCGACAGCGGCAGCATCGCGCTGGGCCTGCCGCCGCAGCCGGTAAGTATCGACTCGCCCAAAGCCGCGGTGCGCGCTGGTATCGCGCTGATCACCGAAGACCGCAAAGGCGAGGGCCTGCTGCTGACGCAGTCGATCAGCGCCAACATCGCCTTGGGCAACCTGGGTGCGGTATCGCGGGCCGGCGTGCTCGACGGCGAGGCGGAACAGGCTTTGGCCGAACGCCAGATCCAGGCCATGCGCATTCGCAGTGCCGGCGCGCAACAAGTGGTGGGCGAGCTGTCTGGCGGCAATCAGCAGAAAGTGGTGATTGGCCGCTGGCTGGAACGCGACTGCCAGGTGCTGCTGTTCGACGAGCCCACCCGTGGCATCGATGTGGGTGCCAAATTCGATATCTATGGCCTGTTGGCCGAGCTGGCGCGCCAGGGTAAGGCCCTGGTGGTGGTGTCCAGCGACCTGCGCGAGCTGATGTTGATCTGCGACCGCATCGCGGTGCTGTCCGCCGGCCGCCTGATCGACACCTTCGAACGTGACCATTGGAGCCAGGATCAGCTGCTTGCGGCCGCCTTTGCCGGCTATCAGAAACGTGACGGAATGCTGCACGGTGCAGCCCCCAGGATGGACGCATGAAAACCACCCCGCTCGATAGCCAAGGCGCCGCCCCTGTGCGCCGCAGTGGCACGTACTTTGGCCTGGGCACCTACCTGGGCCTGGCCGCCGCCTTGCTGGCCATGATTGTGCTGTTTTCGTTTCTTAGCAGCCACTTCTGGTCGTATAACACCTTCAGTACCCTGGCCAACCAGATCCCCGACCTGATGGTGCTGGCCGTGGGCATGACCTTCGTGCTGATCATCGGTGGCATTGACCTGTCGGTGGGCTCGGTGCTGGCGTTGGCGGCTTCTGCAGTGAGTGTGGCAATCCTCGGCTGGGGCTGGGGCGTGCTGCCCTCGGCGCTGCTGGGCATGGCCGTGGCCGCGTTGGCCGGCAGCATCACCGGCGGCGTTACCGTGGCCTGGCGCATCCCGTCGTTCATCGTCTCGCTCGGGGTGCTGGAAATGGCCCGCGGCCTGGCCTACCAGTTCACCGACTCGCGCACCGCCTACATCGGCGATGCCTATGCCTGGTTCTCCAACCCGGTTGCCTTTGGTATTTCGCCAGCGTTCATCATCGCCTTGCTGGTGATTGTGCTGGCCCACCTGGTGCTGACCCGCACGGTGTTCGGCCGTTACCTGATCGGCATTGGGACCAACGAAGAAGCCGTACGCCTGGCAGGCATCGACCCACGCCCGTACAAAGTGCTGGTATTCGCCCTGATGGGGCTGCTGGCAGGCCTGGCCGCGCTGTTCCAGATATCGCGCCTGGAAGCAGCCGACCCCAACGCCGGCTCCGGCCTGGAGCTGCAGGTGATCGCCGCCGTGGTGATTGGCGGTACCAGCCTGATGGGCGGGCGCGGCTCGGTCATCAGCACCTTCTTTGGCGTACTGATCATTTCCGTGCTGGCCGCCGGGCTGGCGCAGATTGGCGCCAGCGAGCCGACCAAACGCATCATTACCGGGGCGGTCATCGTCATCGCCGTGGTACTCGACACTTACCGCAGCCGGCGTGCAGGCCGGCGGAACTGACTATATGGCAACCATCAAAGACGTCGCGGCATTGGCGGGCATTTCCTACACCACCGTGTCCCATGTATTGAACAAGACCCGGCCGGTCAGCGAACACGTGCGGCAGAAGGTTGAAGCCGCCATTATCGAGCTGGACTACGTGCCCAGCGCGGTGGCGCGTTCACTCAAGGCGCGCAGCACAGCCACCATCGGCCTGCTGGTGCCCAACAGCGTCAACCCGTACTTCGCCGAGCTGGCACGGGGCATTGAAGATGCCTGCGAACGCAACGGCTACTGTGTGATTTTGTGCAACTCCGACGATAACCCACAGAAGCAGCGCAGTTACCTGCGCGTGCTGCTGGAAAAGCGCATCGATGGCCTGGTGGTGGCCTCGGTGGGCCAGGACAGCGACCTGCTGCAAAGCCTGGCCTGCGTGCGCACGCCCATGGTGATCGTCGACCGTGAGCTGGAAGGCGTGGATGCCGACCTGGTGCGCATCGACCACGAGCACGGCGCCTACCTGGCTACCCAGCATCTGCTAGAGCTTGGCCACCGCGACGTCGCCTATATTGGCGGCCCCGCCGAAACCGGGGTTACCCAGCTGCGCCTGAACGGCTTCCGCCGTGCCATGGCCGAAGCCGGCGTGCCGGTACTGGGCAGCCGTGTGCTGCACTGCGACTTCACCAGCCCGGGTGGGCATGCGGCAGCGGCGCAGGTACTGGAGGGCAAACGGCCCACGGCGATTTTTGCCGGCAATGACATGATCGGGTTTGGCGTGCTGCGTGCGGCAGCCGAACGCAATATCAGCGTGCCGGGCGAGCTGTCGGTGATCGGTTTCGACGACATCGAGCTCAGCCGCTATGTGTACCCGCCGCTGACCACGGTAGGCCAGTCGATTCGCGAGCTGGGCGAGAGCGCCGCCTCTTTGCTGCTGTCGCGTATCGGCACACCGCGCCAAGGTGCGGCGGAGCAACGCATCGTTGCGCCGCGCATCGTACTGCGTGAGTCCACCGGGCCGCGCCCGGACCTGTTCAACGATTACCGCTAACGCTAAGGAAATGTCATGAATGCCAAGGTTGTGGTGGTCGGCAGCCTCAATATGGACCTGGTGGCTCGCGCCCAGCGCCTGCCCCGGGCCGGCGAAACACTCCCCGGCGATAGCTTTTTCACCGTGCCGGGCGGCAAGGGCGCCAACCAGGCCGTGGCGGTGGCACGGCTGGGCGGTAGCGTGGCAATGATCGGCAATGTGGGTGACGATGACTATGGCCGGCAACTGCATCGGGCCCTTTATGTCGAGGGCATCGACTGCCAGGGCGTCAGCACGTGCCCAGGGGTATCCAGCGGTGTGGCACTGATTACCGTGGATGCTGCCAGCCAGAACTGCATTGTCATCATTCCTGGCGGCAACGGCCTGCTGACGCCGCACTCGGTACAGCGCTTCGATGCGCTGCTGCAGGCAGCCGAGGTGGTCATCTGCCAACTGGAAGTGCCGGCCGACACCGTGGCCTGGACCCTGGCCAGGGCCCGTGAACTGGGCAAGCAGGTGATCCTGAACCCGGCGCCGGCCACCGGGCCCTTGCCGGCGGGCTGGTTTGCCTGCATCGATTACCTCACACCTAACGAAAGCGAGGCCGAAGCCCTGACCGGCGTGGCTGTTACGGACCAGGACAGTGCGCGGCGTGCTGGCGAGCGCTTGCTGCAACTGGGGGCGGGTAAAGTGATCATCACCCTGGGCGCGCAAGGGGCCTTGCTGGTGACTGCCCAAGGTCATCAGCACTACCCGGCGCCGGTGGTGCAGCCGCTGGACACCACCGCTGCTGGTGATACTTTCATCGGTGGCTTTGCTGCCGGGCTGGTGCGGGGGCTGGAGGAGGGCGAAGCCATTGCCTTTGGCCAGCGTGCCGCAGCCTTGTCGGTTACCCGTGCTGGCGCCCAGCCGTCGATCCCTTACCTGGCGGAGCTGACACCATGAAGAAAACCCCCTTGCTGAACGTTGCCCTGTCGCGGGTCATTGCCGGCATGGGGCATGGCGATATCCTGGTGATCGGCGATGCCGGGCTGCCGGTGCCACCAGGCGTGGAACTGATCGACCTGGCCATCACGCCCGGTCTGCCGGATTTCGCCAGCGTGTTGCGGGCGGTGTTGAGCGAGCTGCAGGTAGAGCGGCATGTGCTGGCTGAAGAAATGCAGAAAGTGGTGCCGCCAGCGCTGATCGAAATCGAGCGGCTGAAGGGCAAGCTGGGCAAGCGCGAATGGCTGAGCCATGAGGATTTCAAGGTGTTGTCGCGCAGTGCCCGTGCAGTGGTGCGTACCGGTGAGTGCCAGCCCTACAGCAACATCGCCCTCATCTCCGGCGTCACTTTCTGACAGCCACCGCGCTTTTTGTAGGAGCGGCCTTGTGCCGCGATGGGGCGCGAAGCGGCCCCAGATTTTCAGCTTCGCAGCAAAACTTTCCGGGGCCGCTTCGCGCCCCATCGCGGCACAAGGCCGCTCCTACAGGGGGCTGCGGTGTGTTTGTGTCCTGTGTTCTGGCAACAAGGAGTGCCCCATGCTCAAACCCCTGCTACAAGGACTCGCCTTCATGGCCACAGCCACCACCCTTCAGGCCGCCCCCATCGACCTGATCATCGATACCGACCCTGGCGCCGACGACGTGGTCGCGCTGTTTCTGGCCATGGCCTCGCCCGACGAGCTCAATATCCGCGCCATCACCACCGTGGCAGGCAACGTGCGCCTGGATAAAACCTCGCGAAACGCCCGCCTGGCCCGCGAATGGGCGGGTCGCGAAGACATCCCCGTGTACGCCGGCGCCGGCCGCCCACTGGTGCGCGCGCCGATATACGCCGCCGATGTTCATGGTGAAGAAGGCCTTACCGGGGTACAGGTGCACGAGCCCAAAGCGCCTCTGGCCCAAGGCAATGCCGTGCAATACCTGATCGACACCCTCGGCACAGCCAAACCGCACAGCATCACCGTGGCCATGCTCGGCCCGCAGACCAACCTGGCCTTGGCGCTGATCCAGCGCCCGGACATCGTCAAGGCCATCAAGGAGGTGGTGGTCATGGGCGGTGCCCATTTCAACGGAGGCAACATCACCCCTGTGGCGGAATTCAACCTCTATGCCGACCCGCATGCCGCCGAAGTGGTGCTGGCCAGCGGTGTGCAGCTCACCTACCTGCCGCTGGACGTCACTCACAAGCTGCTGACCAGCGACGCACGCCTGAAACAACTGGCAACCGTGAACAACCAGGCCAGCAAGCGCGTGGTGGATATCCTGAATGCCTACATCACCCACGACATGGACCTGTACGGCATGCCCGGCGGCCCGGTGCACGACGCCAGTGTCATTGCCTACCTGCTAAAGCCCGAGCTGTTCAGTGGCCGGCGTATCCACATGAGCATCGACAGCCGCGAAGGCCCGACTTTCGGCCAGACGGTTGCCGACTGGTACGGCGTGCTCAAGCAGCCGGCGAATGTGTTGTGGGTGGAGCAGGGCGATGCTCAGGGGCTGTTTGACCTGCTCAGCGCCCGTCTGGCGCGATTGGAATAGCCGCGTGCGGCGCGTAGCGCTCGAACACCTGGTCGATGAAGCTGCGGGCCGCCTCGGCACCGTTGTCGCGTACCAACAGGTCGATGGCGATCAACAGCAATTCTTCCGGTGTGCCAGGGCTGTACGCGCTCTGGCCCTCCGCCCATTTGACCTTGATGTCGGCATCGATGCTGTGGGTACTCATGAAAAGCTCTCGCTGGGGCCCGGGACGAAGGGGTGAACACCTGACCCTGGTGTTCGATGGAGGCGGGATGCGCTCCACTTCTTGCAGTAAATCATGGCTTTGCGCCAGTGACTGTGCGCGCTAAGCATATGGCAAACGCAGTGGGTTGTGCAAAATCCGGTCACGATTGCTTTTCGCCTCGCTGCCAGAGTTCAGGCAGACTTGACCGGTTTTGCAACGAATACCCAGCGGAGCTGTCGGAACAGACAGTTCCCGGACCTATTTAGGAGGCTTCATGTTCCGTACCCGTGCTTACCTGGCAACCCTGGCGGTGGCTGCTGTCCTGGCTGGTTGCAGCACTGGTGGCAACGCCGATGGTGGTGCTGTGCCAGCTTCGCCTGTAGCCAATGACGGCCGCTGCGATGCCAGTGGCGCCGATTTTGCCATTGGCAAGCCTGCCAGCGCCGAGCTGCTGGAGCAGGCACGCAAGGCCAGTGGCTCGCAGATGGCACGCATTCTCAAGCCGCACGACGTGGTAACCCTGGAGTACCGCTCCGAACGCCTGAACCTGAACGTGGACGAGCAGGGCAAGGTAACCCGCGTCAACTGCGGTTGATGCAGCTCCAAAGGCCCATGCGGTCCCTGTAGGAGCGGCCTTGCCGGGGCGCCGGACCGGCCGGAAAGGGCCGCAAAGCGGCCCCAGGTTTTTAGCTTCACCGCCTGAAGCAAAGAGCAGCGTGTGCCGCCTGGTCAGCGCCCATAAAAAAACCCGCCACAAGGGCGGGTTTTTTCACAGCTTCCGAATTACTCCGGACGAACCTGAGCAGCCTGCATGCCCTTCTGACCGCGCTCGGCGACGAAGGAAACAGTCTGACCTTCTTTCAGGCTCTTGAAGCCGTCGGATTCGATGGCTTTGAAGTGAACGAACAGGTCGTCGCCGCCGCCTTGTGGGGTGATGAAGCCGAAGCCTTTCTCATCATTGAACCATTTGACGGTGCCGGTTTGGCGATTGGACATGGGATGAATCTCCAGAAACTTGAAATTTTTCGAAGTGCCTAGACGCCTGAGCTGTCTGGCACAGAGGACATCATAGTCTAATTCTGCAGAACTAGCGCCTTTTACCTTCACCAGATGTTGATCTAACGCAAAATAGTTACCGGCGGTCACCGGCTTTAAGGGTTCAGCGCTTCGGTGCGCAGGCCTGTTGCACCACAGTCTGGGCCTTCTGCATCAGCTTGGCGTCAACGCCATCCTTGCTGTCAAGGTCGGCAATCTCGGCGTCGGTGAAATTCTTTTTGATGGCTCGTGCGCCGCAGTCGCAGTGTTTTTTCGCGGTGGCAGCGTCAACGCCCTGGCTGCCGGCCACTTGCGTGCACTGGGCGGTGTAGGCGGCCTCCTTCCCGGCGGGGAAGTTGCCAGCGTTTGCTGCCACGGGCAGCAGCAGGGCGCCGGCGGCCGCCAGGGCCAGAAGAGACGGAACTCGCATAACCAGTTACTCCTTGGGTCAAGGTCTCATCAAGAGTAGGTTGCTTCCTAAAGTCTGAGCCGTATTTTTCCGCGATAGTTCACCGCTGCGGTGCAATTTCCAAATATTTCTGCCTGGGGCGCAACCCGCGTGCTAGCATGCCCGGCTTGTAGTCGCGCTGTGCCGGCTGCAGCTATCTTTTTTCTTTCCAGTCACTCTGGTTCGTCCCTTGCAAGCCGAAAGGCTTCTGCCACTGTGAGGCAGGCTTCCTTATGAAGGAAGGCAGGCCGGATCTTGTACTGGCTCATCCCAACCCACGTGACCTTTGGTAGGGGTCACCACTAGGAGAGGAGGCGCCATGCCCATTATTACTCTTCCCGATGGCAGTCAACGTTCGTTTGACCACGCCGTATCCGTCGCCGACGTAGCCGCATCCATCGGTGCCGGCCTGGCCAAGGCCACGGTCGCCGGCAAGGTCGATGGCAAACTGGTCGACGCGTGCGACCTGATCAGCCACGACGCCACCCTGCAGATCATCACCCCTAAAGATGAAGAGGGACTGGAGATCATCCGTCACTCGTGCGCCCACTTGGTCGGCCACGCCGTGAAGCAGCTCTACCCGACCGCCAAGATGGTCATCGGCCCGGTTATCGATGAAGGCTTCTATTACGACATCGCCTACGAGCGCCCCTTCACCCCTGAAGACATGGCTGCCATCGAAAAGCGCATGATGGAGCTGATCGAGAAAGACTACGACGTGGTCAAGAAAGTGACCCCGCGCGCCGAAGTCATCGATGTGTTCAAGGCCCGTGGCGAAGACTACAAGCTGCGCCTGGTCGAGGACATGCCGGATGAGCAGGCCATGGGCCTGTATTATCACGAAGAATATGTCGACATGTGCCGTGGCCCGCACGTGCCGAACACCCGCTTCCTCAAGGCATTCAAGCTGACCAAGCTGTCCGGAGCCTACTGGCGCGGTGATGCCAAGAACGAGCAGCTGCAGCGCGTGTACGGCACCGCCTGGGCCGACAAAAAGCAGCTGGCTGCCTACGTTCAGCGCATCGAAGAAGCCGAAAAACGCGACCATCGCAAGATCGGCAAGCAGCTCGACCTGTTCCACCTGCAGGAAGAAGCCCCGGGCATGGTGTTCTGGCATGCCAACGGCTGGACTGTATACCAGGTGCTTGAGCAGTACATGCGCCAGGTTCAGCGCGCCAACGGCTACCTGGAAATCAAGACCCCGCAGGTTGTTGACCGTATTCTCTGGGAGCGTTCCGGGCATTGGTCCAACTACGCCGAGAACATGTTCACCACGTCGTCGGAAAGCCGTGACTACGCGGTAAAACCGATGAACTGCCCGTGCCACGTGCAGGTGTTCAACCAGGGCCTGAAAAGCTACCGCGACCTGCCGCTGCGCCTGGCCGAGTTTGGTGCCTGCCACCGTAACGAGCCGTCCGGCGCCCTGCACGGCATCATGCGCGTGCGTGGCTTCGTGCAGGACGACGCGCACATCTTCTGCACCGAAGACCAGGTGAAGAAAGAAGCCGCCGACTTCATCAAGCTGACCCTGGACGTGTACAAAGACTTCGGCTTCAGCGATATCGCCATGAAGTTGTCCACGCGTCCGGCCAAGCGTGTCGGTTCCGAAGAGCTGTGGGACCGTGCCGAATCGGCACTGGCCGACGCCCTGAACGAATCGGGCCTGGAGTGGGAATACCAGCCAGGCGAGGGCGCTTTCTATGGCCCGAAAATCGAGTTTACCCTGCGCGACTGCCTCGGCCGTAACTGGCAGTGTGGTACCCTGCAGTACGACCCGAACCTGCCAGAGCGTCTGGATGCCAGCTATATCGCCGAAGATAACAGCCGTGTTCGCCCGGTCATGCTGCACCGCGCCATCCTCGGTTCGTTCGAGCGCTTTATCGGCATGCTGATCGAGCACTACGCGGGTGTGTTCCCGGCGTGGCTGGCACCGACCCAGGCGGTGATCATGAATATCACCGACAAACAGGCCGATTTCGCCCTCGAGGTTGAGAAATCTCTGAACGGTAGCGGTTTCCGTGCCAAGTCGGACTTGAGAAATGAGAAGATCGGCTTTAAAATCCGCGAGCATACTTTGCTCAAGGTCCCGTACCTTTTGGTTATAGGGGATCGCGAAGTCGAAACGCAGACCGTTGCAGTGCGTACTCGCGAAGGCGCAGACCTGGGCTCCATGCCCGTCGCCCAATTCGCTGAGCTTCTGACACAAGCGGTTTCCCGGCGTGGTCGCCAAGAATCGGAGTAATGACTATTAAGCGTGAAATGAGAAACGATAAGCGTGCTGTACCGAAGGCCCCGATCAACGAGAATATCTCGGCCCGCGAGGTTCGGTTAATTGGCGCAGACGGCGAGCAGGTTGGCATCGTCTCGATTGATGAAGCGCTGCGTATCGCTGATGAAGCGAAGCTGGACCTGGTAGAAATCTCTGCAGACGCGGTACCGCCCGTCTGCAAGGTCATGGACTACGGCAAGCACCTCTTCGAGAAGAAGAAGCAGGCCAACGAAGCCAAGAAAAACCAGAAGCAGATCCAGATCAAAGAAATCAAGTTTCGTCCAGGGACGGAGGATGGGGATTACCAGGTAAAACTACGCAACCTGGTACGTTTCCTTACCGATGGGGACAAGGCCAAGATCTCTCTGAGATTCCGTGGTCGTGAGATGGCCCACCAGGAGCTGGGCATGGAGCTGTTGAAGCGGGTTGAAAATGACCTGCTTGAATACGGCACCGTTGAGCAGCATCCGAAGATGGAAGGACGCCAGCTTATGATGGTCATCGCCCCCAAGAAAAAGAAGTAATCTCCCGGGCACGGCAGGCCTGATGATTATGTGTAATTTTATCGAATGCGGAGTTCCAACATGCCAAAAATGAAAACCAAAAGCGGTGCTGCGAAGCGCTTCCTGAAGACAGCTTCGGGCTTCAAGCACAAGCACGCTTTCAAGAGCCACATCCTGACCAAAATGTCGACCAAGCGTAAGCGTCAACTGCGCGGTGCCAGCTTGCTGCACCCGTCTGACGTGGCAAAAGTCGAGCGCATGCTGCGCGTTCGTTAATTCTGGTTAAGATAGAGGAAGTTACTCATGGCTCGTGTTAAGCGTGGCGTCATCGCTCGTAAGCGTCACAAGAAAATTCTGAAACTGGCTAAAGGTTACTACGGTGCACGCTCGCGCGTATTCCGCGTAGCCAAGCAAGCGGTCATCAAGGCAGGCCAATACGCCTACCGCGACCGTCGCCAGAAGAAGCGTCAGTTCCGCGCACTGTGGATCGCTCGTATCAACGCCGGTGCCCGCAATAACGGTCTGTCCTACAGCCGTCTGATTGCTGGCCTGAAAAAGGCTTCGATCGAAATCGACCGTAAGGTTCTGGCCGATCTGGCAGTGAACGAAAAAGCGGCGTTTGCTGCGATTGTCGAGAAAGCTAAAGCCGTTCTGGCTTAAGTACCCGCGACAATCACCCGGCGGCGCTAGCGCCGTCGGGCATTGAACGTCATCGATAGGGGAAGAGCCTTCAAAGCTCTTCCCCTATTTTCGTATCTGGAGTCTGTACATGGAAAACCTGGATGCGCTGGTCTCCCAAGCCCTAGAGGCCGTGGAGCGCGCTGAAGACATCAATGCCCTGGAACAGATCCGGGTTAATTATCTCGGCAAGAAGGGCGAACTGACCCAGGTGATGAAGACCCTGGGCAACCTGCCAGCCGAAGAGCGGCCGAAAGTCGGCGCGCTGATCAACGACGCCAAAGAGCGCGTCACCGTTGTGCTCAATGCCCGCAAGGCTGCCTTTGAAGAAGCCGAGCTCAGCGCTCGCCTGGCTGCCGAATGCATTGACGTCACCCTGCCAGGCCGCGGCCAGGCCACCGGTGGCCTGCACCCGATCACCCGTACACTCGAGCGCATCGAGCAGTTCTTCACCCACATCGGCTACGGCATTGCCGAAGGCCCAGAGGTCGAAGACGACTACCACAACTTCGAAGCGCTCAACATCCCTGGCCACCACCCGGCGCGGGCGATGCACGATACCTTCTACTTCAATGCCAACATGCTGCTGCGCACCCACACCTCGCCGGTGCAGGTGCGGACCATGGAGTCGACCCAGCCGCCCATCCGCATTGTGTGCCCGGGCCGCGTATACCGCTGTGACTCGGATATCACCCACTCGCCGATGTTCCACCAGGTCGAAGGCCTGCTGATCGATCGCGATATCAACTTCGCCGACCTCAAGGGCACTATCGAAGAATTCCTGCGGGTGTTCTTCGAAAAAGAACTGGCGGTGCGTTTCCGCCCGTCGTTCTTCCCCTTCACCGAGCCGTCCGCCGAAGTCGACATCCAGTGCGTGATGTGTTCCGGCAACGGCTGCCGCGTGTGCAAGCAAACCGGCTGGCTGGAAGTGATGGGCTGCGGCATGGTGCACCCGAGCGTGCTGCGCATGTCCGGCATCGACCCTGAAGAGTTCCAGGGCTTCGCCTTCGGCATGGGCGCCGAGCGCCTGGCCATGCTGCGCTATGGCGTCAACGATTTGCGTCTGTTCTTCGACAACGACCTGCGGTTCCTTGCCCAATTCCGCTAGGCCCAATCGACGCACATTCTAGGAGAACAGCATGAAATTCAGTGAACAGTGGCTGCGCGGTTGGGTAAACCCGCAAGTCTCCCGTGACGAACTGGTCGCCCGCCTGTCCATGGCCGGCCTCGAAGTCGACAGCGTTACCCCCGCTGCCGGCCAGTTCAGCGGCATTGTCGTGGGCGAAATCCTCGCCACCGAACAACACCCGGACGCCGACAAGCTGCGCGTGTGCCAGGTGAGCAACGGCCAGGAAACTTTCCAGGTCGTGTGCGGCGCCCCTAACGCCCGCCCAGGCATCAAGGTGCCGTTCGCCATGATCGGCGCCGAGCTGTCTGGCGACTTCAAGATCAAGAAGGCCAAGCTGCGCGGCGTCGAGTCCTTCGGCATGCTGTGCTCGGCGGCCGAGCTGGAAATCAGCGAAGAGAACGACGGCCTGCTGGAGTTGGCGGCTGATGCCCCGGTTGGCGAAAACATTCGCACCTACCTGAGCTTGGACGACGCCAGCATCGAGATCGGCCTGACGCCCAACCGCGGTGACTGCCTGTCCATCGCCGGCCTGGCCCGCGACGTCAGCGCGTTGTACGACACCCCGGTCACCCGCCCGGTGGTGCCTGCCGTAGCGCCTGCCCACGACGAAGTGCGCCCGGTCGAGGTCAGCGCCCCGGCTGCCTGCCCACGCTACCTGGGCCGCGTTATCCGTAACGTCGACCTGAGCAAGCCGACCCCACTGTGGATGGTCGAACGCCTGCGCCGCAGCGATGTGCGCAGCATCGACGCCGCCGTCGACATCACCAACTACGTGATGCTCGAACTCGGCCAGCCGATGCACGCCTTCGACCTGGCAGAAATCAACGGCGGCATCCGCGTACGCATGGCCGAAGAGGGCGAAAAACTCGTCCTGCTCGACGGCCAGGAAGTTGCCCTGCGCGCAGACACCCTGGTAATCGCCGACCACACCCGCGCCCTGGCCATCGCCGGCGTCATGGGTGGCGAGCACAGCGGTGTGAACACCGAAAAAACCCGCGACCTGTTCCTGGAAAGCGCCTTCTTCGAGCCGATTTCCGTTGCCGGTAAAGCCCGTTCCTACGGCCTGCACACCGATGCCTCGCACCGCTACGAGCGCGGCGTCGACTCGCAGCTGGCCCGCGAAGCTATCGAGCGCGCCACCCAGCTGCTGCTGGACATCGTTGGCGGCGAAGCCGGCCCGGTCGTTGAAGCTGTCAGCGAACAGCACCTGCCGCAAGTGGCCCCGGTTACCCTGCGCGCCGAACGCATCACCCAGATGCTCGGCATGGAAATGGACCCAGCCCAGGTCGAGCAACTGCTCAACGCCCTGGAACTGACCACGACCAAGAGTGGCAGCTCTGAAGGTGTAGCGCAGTGGACAGTCAACGTCCCAAGCCACCGCTTCGACATCAGCCTGGAAGTGGACCTGATCGAAGAGCTGGCCCGCCTGTACGGCTACAACAACTTGCCGGTTCGCTACCCGCAAGCCCGCCTGGCGCCAAAAGGCAAGCCGGAAACCCGCGGTGACCTGCCAACCCTGCGCCGCCTGCTGGTTGCCCGCGGCTACCAGGAAGCCATCACCTACAGCTTCATCGACCCGAAACTGTTCGAACTGTTCAGCCCGGGCGTAGAGCCGCTGTTGCTGGCCAACCCCATTTCCAGCGACATGGCCGCCATGCGCGCCTCGCTGTGGCCGGGCCTGGTCAAGGCACTGCAGCACAACCTGAACCGCCAGCAAGACCGCGTGCGCCTGTTCGAAAGCGGCCTGCGCTTCGTCGGCCAACTGGGTGACCTGCAACAGCAGCCAATGATTGCCGGCGTAATCACCGGCAGCCGCCTGCCAGAAGGCTGGGCCAACGGCCGCGACGGCGTCGACTTCTTCGACGTAAAAGCCGACGTCGAAGCCCTGCTGGGCTACTCCGGCGCCCTGAGCGACTTCACCTTCAGCGCCGGCAAACACCCAGCCCTGCACCCAGGCCAGACCGCCGCCATCGAGCGCGATGGCAAACTGGTCGGCTACCTTGGCGCCATCCACCCAGAGCTGGCCAAAGCCCTGGGCCTGGATCGCCCGGTGTTCCTGTTCGAGCTGGTGCTGGGCGACGTGGTCGAAGGCCGCCTGCCGAAATTCAGCGAGCTGTCCAAGTTCCCGGAAACCCGTCGCGACCTGGCTTTGATTGCAGGACGTGATGTAGCTTCTAGCGCGGTGCTTGAATTAATTCGTGACAATGCAGGCGAATGGCTCACAGACCTCAGGCTGTTTGATGTCTACCAAGGTAAAGGCATTGATCCTGATAGAAAAAGCCTTGCCGTTGGCTTGACCTGGCAGCATCCATCGCGCACTCTTAACGACGATGAGGTGAACACTACCCTGCAAAACATCCTCACCTCGCTCGAACAAAGGTTGAACACCACGTTAAGGAAATAACGGCATGGGTGCTCTGACGAAAGCTGAGATGGCCGAAAGGCTGTACGAGGAGCTGGGGCTTAACAAGCGTGAGGCCAAGGAGCTGGTCGAGCTGTTTTTCGAAGAAATTCGGCACGCACTTGAAGAGAACGAGCAGGTGAAGCTGTCCGGTTTCGGCAACTTCGACCTTCGCGACAAACGCCAGCGGCCGGGCCGCAACCCTAAAACAGGGGAAGAGATCCCGATCACTGCACGGCGCGTCGTCACCTTTCGTCCAGGGCAGAAGTTGAAGGCCCGGGTTGAGGCCTATGCTGGAACCAAGCCATAACGACGAACTGCCCCCCATACCGGGCAAACGCTACTTCACCATTGGTGAAGTCAGCGAGCTGTGTGCTGTAAAGCCACACGTGCTGCGGTATTGGGAGCAGGAGTTCGACCAGCTTAACCCTGTGAAGCGGCGGGGGAACCGGCGGTATTACCAGCGGCAGGATGTGCTGATGATCCGACAGATTCGTGCGCTGCTTTATGACCAGGGGTTCACCATTGGCGGGGCCCGGTTACGGCTCTCCAGTGATGAGGCTAAGGATGAATCCAGCCAGTACAAGCAGCTGATTCGGCAGATGATTGTTGAGTTGGAGGATGTGTTGGTGGTTTTGAAGAAGTGAGCTGGGCTTTTCTGATGAGTGGAAATTTTTTTGAGAAAAAGCTTTCATTTATCAGAGGGTTAGGGTACATTCTTCAACGTCCTCAGCAACATTGAGGACATGCTTCAAAGCCCAGTCGGGGCGTAGCGCAGCCCGGTAGCGCACTTGCATGGGGTGCAAGGGGTCGAGTGTTCGAATCACTCCGTCCCGACCATATATTTCAATGACTTAGGCCATTTCCGAAAGGGATGGCCTTTTTCATATGCGTGATTTTTGCGTGACCTCTCAGGGTTTTACGCCTGCCTCCTCTTCAAAATTGTCAGCGTCGGTCCACGCGAGTCCGTCGCTGAAACTTTGGTTGCCGCCTCTATCAATGCTCCCTCACCCAAGCGGCATCAGTGAATCTCGTGGCTCGCCGGGACCCGCTGAGTTCCAGCGCCGCTCAATGCCGAAGCTCAGGGCGCTACCTCAATACTGTCTTATCCCAAGCTCCGGTCGCTCACGCCTTCCTTTTCGGAAAAGAATAGCCCCGACGAGCACGGCCCTAGCAGGGTGGATAATCGGTAGAACGGGCGGAAGCTACCGAGGCTTCTGCGGAGAGAGAAAGTGGCGAATGCCTTGCTGAAGTACTTGGTGATCGATACGCCCGACAGGAAGAACAACGGCGCGTAACAGCGCAGGAGGAGGCACGAGCCCATGCCCCAAGTTGCATGACGCGAACGACTGCGCCTTTCGACCATCGAACGTTCGTTTAGCGAGCGCCTGTCCAGATGAGGCGATCTCGTATAGGGGATCATCGCTCCATGTTACCGAGTCTTAACTTCCTCAGGATAACGCTGGCACATAGACAACTTGGTCACGCCCCCCATGTTTGGCCGCATAGAGACCGCCGTGAGCGAGCTTTATTGCATCATCAATCTGCTCACCAGAGGGTAGGGGACAAGATGGCATTTCTGTTACTCCACTCCTTGGTTCGTTTTTTCACAAAAGCGGATAGAAAATTCTCAAGCATCTTGGCCAATGCCGCACACGCTCGGCGCCTTCAGGCCAGCCTAAGTAGAAAGCATAGCAAACAGGTTGGCTCTATCCCGGATCTTCCAGTGGGTAATACCTGGCGTTGATCGGCGCGGCTCAATCGGTCGCTCAAGACCTCGACAAACTTCTCAGACCTACAGGTGGCTTGAACAAACGGTTGAGGTTGTCGCCCCTGGCAGGGCGGTCTCAGTGACCAAGTGCAACACCCGAGGTAAGGTGCTGCATGACTACTCACTACACCCACTTGACCATCGAA
>NZ_JAJSRO010000077.1:0-469 GCF_021283425.1 Pseudomonas sp. NMI542_15
CCTGCGGCTGGATCACCTCCTTAATCGACGACATCAGCCTGCTGATGAGCTCCCACACGAATTGCTTGATTCATTGTCGAAGACGATCAAGACCCTATATAGGTCTGTAGCTCAGTTGGTTAGAGCGCACCCCTGATAAGGGTGAGGTCGGCAGTTCAAATCTGCCCAGACCTACCAATTTTGGTTGGAATGATGAGCACCCCACGCCTCTTAATAAAGAGTGGTGAGGACGGCTCTTCTGCAGTTCAAATCTGCCCAGACCTACCAATATGCGGGGCCATAGCTCAGCTGGGAGAGCGCCTGCCTTGCACGCAGGAGGTCAGCGGTTCGATCCCGCTTGGCTCCACCACTCGCTTTACTTGATCAGAACTTAGAAATGAACATTCGTAGATGAATGTTGATTTCTGACTTTTGTCAGATCGTTCTTTAAAAATTCGGATATGTGATAGAAATAGACTGAACACCAGTT
>NZ_JAJSRO010000078.1:0-463 GCF_021283425.1 Pseudomonas sp. NMI542_15
TCACCGGTCGCGGCGAACCGGGCGCTACCGTGCAGGTGCGTGATGCCGCAGGCACTCTCATCGGCACTGGCACTGTGGGCGCCGATGGCCTGTTCAGCTTGACCCTGAACCCTGCACAGGCCAACGGCGAAGCCTTGGATGTGCGCCTGGCGGATGCCGCCGGCAACACCTCTGCACCGCTTCAGTTCGATGCCCCGGATATCACGCCACCTGGCGCAGTAAGCAATATCGTGGTCGGCCCTGATGGCCTGGCCCTGAGCGGCCGCGGCGAACCGGGCGCCACCGTCGAGGTGCGCGATGCCAACGGCACCGTGATCGGTACCGCTGTGGTCGGTGCCAACGGCACCTTCCTGATCAACCTCGACCCGGCTGTGCAGCCAGGTGAGCAACTGAGCCTGGTGCAGACCGACCCAAGCGGCAACGCCTCCGCTGCCCTCGAATACGACGTACCGCTGACCACGGC